>NZ_JBMDWU010000119.1:0-39284 GCF_048594385.1 Micromonospora sp.
CGACGATGGCCTGGTCGCACTCGCCGTTACGGATGCTGCGCACGGCGGTGTGCAACGCCACCAACGACGACGAACACAACGTGTCGATCGTCATGCTCGGCCCCGACAGATCCAGGAAATAACTCACCCGGTTCGCCAGGATGGCGTTGTGGTTGCCCAGCCCGGCGGCGGTCTGCACCACGTCCCCGACGACCATGTCCCGGTAGTGCTGGTAGCTCGCGCCGACGAACACGCCTGTCGACCGGCCGTCCGTACGGCCCGACAGGCCGGCGTCCTCCAGCGCGCGCCAGGCGGACTGGATGAGGTGGCGCTGCTGCGGGTCGATCCACTGGGCTTCGGCCGGTGAGATCCGGAAGAACGGCGCGTCGAAGTCGGTCAGGTCGTCGACGAAGCCCGCCCGGCGCAGGTAGACGGTGCCGGGTTCGGCCGCGTCGGAGTAGTAGTCGTCGATGTCCCAGCGGGACTTCGGGACCTCGCGGAGGCAGTCCTCGCCCCTGGTGAGCACCTCCCACAGCTCGTCGAGGTTGCTGGCGTTGGGGAAGACGCCGTCGATGCCGACGATGGCGATGTCGTGCCGGTCCGGAGCCGTCGAGGTCGCCACCGCGACCGGTGTCACCGCAGCCGAACCCGCCGGGTCCGGAGCCGGAGCGATCGGAGCCGGGACGGCCGGGGCGTAAGCCGGAGCGGCCGTCGCGGGCAGGTCGACCGGGGGCGCGTCGGCCGTCGGTGCGACCGGCACCCCAGCCTGCGAACCACCGCCCGGAACGGGTGGCACCGCGTCGGGCGTCGACGCGGCACCGGGTACGGCGGTGACGCCGTACGAGTCGCGCAGTTCCCGGGCCAGGTTCTCCACCGTCCCCACCTCGAGCAGCAGGGTGACCGGGATGTCCACGCCGAGCCGGGTGCGGATGTCCTGGGCCAGCGAGACGGCCAGCATCGAGTCGAGCCCCTGGGCCTCCAAGGGGCGGTCCAGTTCGAGGGTCTCGACGTCGGTCTCCAGGCCTTCGGCGATCCACCGGGCCAGCGTCTGGCCGAGGTCGCCGGCACCGTTGACGGGTCGGGAGACGGCGGTTCCGTTGGCCGGCAGGGGGGCTGCGGCGGCGGTGCCGGGTCCGGACGCGGCCGGGACCCGACCGTTGCCGTCGGCACCGTGGGCCGGGGTGGACCCGGGCGGGGTGCCACGGTGCCCGGGGACGCCGGTCGGGGTGGTGCCGTCGAACCGGGCCCGGTCGTGCGCGCCCGCCCCGGTGGGCGGGGTGGGCGGCGGGGCCGGGGAGATCCGACGCCAGGTGACGCCCCGGGCGGTGAGCACCGGCCGGTCGCCGTCGAGCACCACCAGACTGGCCGTGAGCAGCCCGGCGTCGGGCGCGCTGCCCCGGTCCCGGCGGGCGTGCACGCGTACCTCACCGGTGAGCGGGCCCCACACGGTCAGCCGGGAGACGGTGAACGGCACGTAGAGGCCCTGCGCCCCGCAGGCGGCGAGGGCCACCTGGAAGGCGCCGTCGAGCAGCCGGGCGTCCACCGGGCCGGCGTCGGGTCCGGCGTCGACCCGCATGGTGCCGGTCGCCACACCGTCCGCCGTGGACAGTCGGCGTACGCAGCGGAAGCTCGGGCCGTACCGCAGGCCGTTGCGGTCGAAGTCGCGGTACATGCCGTCGAGGTCGACCGGGGTGAGCCCGACGGTGGCGGCCGGTGGGGTGAGCGTCGGATCGGCCGGTTCGGGGTCGGCCACCTCCAGGTCGCAGACCACGGCGGTGGTGCCGTCGCGGAAGGTGACCCGGCTGCCGTGCCGCTCCGCGGTGAGCGTCGCCGGCGGCCGTACGGTGGCCCGGAAGGTGAGGTCCCGCAGGGTGAAGGCGTCCCGGCCGAGCAGCTCGGCGACCTTGCCGGGGTAGCCGGCGCCGGGCAGTGTCGGGTCGCCCAGCACCACGTGTTCCCGGGCCTCCGGGTGCTCGGTCCACGACCCGGGTGGGGTGGTCGCCGGCACACCGGCCGCCGGGAGCCGCCCCGCCGTCGACGCGGGCGTCAGCCACAGGTGCTTCTCCTCGTGCGGGGCGGTGGGGAAGCGCACCGGGGCGCGTTCCTCGGCCACCAGGCCGTCGCCGGCCACGAAGCGGCGGGCCGCCGTGTCGAGGGCGTCGCGTCCGGGCGCGTCGCCCAACGGGGGCAGGGTCCGCCCCGACGGGGTGGGGACGATCCCGGTGTAGAGGTTCCGGGTGCCCTCGGCGCGGGCGAGGAACAGCATCAGCTTGTCGTCGAGCTGTTCGACGGTGTCCACCACGCAGGCGAGCCGGTACGTCGCCGCCGGCCGCTGCCGGCTGGCCACGCAGATCCAGGCCAGCGGCGGGCAGTACGGCGACCTCAGCAGGTGCACGAGCCGGTCGGCGAGGGTACGCAGCCCCTCCTCGGAGCCCGCCGAGAGGGTGAGCAGGCCGGTGCCGGTCCGGGCGGGCACCCGGGTCGGCGACGGGGCCGCCGCGAGGACGGCGTGCGCGTTGACCCCGCCGAAGCCGAAGCTGCTGACCCCGGCGACCCGGGGCCCGGCCCACGGGACGAGCCGGTCCGGGACGAACAGCGGCGAGTTCTCGAAGCGGAACGCCCGGTTCGGGAAGGTGAGGTGGGCCGAGGGCGGAATCCGGTCCGCCTGCAGCGCGAGGATCGTCTTGATCAGGCCGGCGATCCCGGCCGCCGGTTCGAGGTGGCCGATGTTCGTCTTCACCGAGCCGACCGCCACCGTGCCGCGCCGCGCCGCGCCCAGGGCGGCCTGCAACGCCTCCAGCTCGATCAGGTCACCGAGCTGCGTGCCCGTGCCGTGCGCCTCGATGTAGCCGACCCCGTCCGCCTCGACGCCGGACCGCCGCAGGGCGCTGCGGATCACCGCCTGCTGGGCGGTGCTGCTCGGTGCGGTCAGGAAGCCGGCGGCACCGGTGTGGTTCACCGCGGACCCGCGGACCACCGCGAGGACCGGGTCGCCGTCGCGTTCGGCGTCGGCGAGCCGCTTGAGGACGATGACCCCGCAGCCCTCGCCGCGGACGTACCCGTCGGCGTCGTCGTCGAAGGTCCGGCACACCCCGGTCGGGGAGAGCATGCCGTTGCGCAGGAAGGACCGGGTCTTGGTGGGGGTCAGCACCAGGTTGGCCGCGCCGACGACGGCCGCGTCCACCTCCCCGGCGCGCAGGTGCATGGCCGCCTGGTGCAGGGCGACCAGCGAGGACGAGCAGGCCGTGTCGACGGCGAAGCTCGGCCCCGACCAGTTGAAGGCGTGGGAGAGCCGGTTGGCGACCATCGACACCGCCGTGCCGGTGGCCACGTGCGGGTCGCCGGCCCCGATGCTGCCCGCCACCAGTTCGGGGAAGTCGCTGGCGATGGTGCCGATGAAGACGCCCGTGGCGGTGCCGAGGGAGGCGGCGGTGTGGCCGCAGCTCTCCAGGGCTTCGTCGGTGACGCTGAGCAGCAGCCGCTGCAACGGGTCCAGCCGTCGGGCCTCCCGGTCGGTGAGCTGGAACCGGGCGGCGTCGAAGTGCTCGACCCGGTCGACCCAGCCGGTCGGCACCTCGTCGGCGGCGGACCAGAGGTGGCCCCAGCCCCGGTGTCCGGTCGGCGCGTCGCCGACGCTGGACACCCCCTCGGCGAGGTTGGCCCAGAACTCGTCGGGGGTGGCCGCGCCGGGGAACCGGCAGGCCAACCCGATGACGGCGAGCGGCTCCTCGACGGTGTCGGGGGCCGGGGTCCCGGACGCGTTCGCCGGGGCGGGCCGGTGGGACGGGTCCTTTCGTACCGTGTCGGGTGCGGCCGGGTCACCGGTGGTGGTGGCCCGAGGTCCGCCGGTCGTACCGGCCGGGGCGGGGTGTGCCGGGTCCGGCGCGGCGTCGACGGTACGCTCGGCGGCCGTGTCGGTGGTGGCCGCGACGACCGCCTCGGCGGCAGCGACGACGGCCTGTTCGGGGGTCGCCCCGGTGGTGTCGGGCCGGGAGCGTGCGGGCGTGCCGGGTGCGGGCTGGAGCAGTTCGGCGAGCCGTTCGGGGGTGCCGGTGGCGAAGATGGCCGGTGGGCTCACCGCGACGCCGAACTCCTCGGTGAGCGCCAGCGCCGCGCGGGTGACGTTGGCCGAGTCCCCGCCGAGGTCGAAGAAGTTGTCGGTGACCAGGAACTCGTCGTGGCCGAGCACGGCGGCGAACACCCGCGCGATGCGCTGCTCCGGCGCGACGGTCGGCTCCGGGACGACGGCGGGCTCCCGGACGACGGCCGGCTCCGGCGCGGCGGTCCGTTCCGGCGCGGTCGGCTCCGGGACGACGGTCGGTTCGCGGGTGGCTGCGGTGGCCGCCGGGGGCGCGACGGGCGCGACGGGCGCGACGGAGGGTACGCCGGTGCGGATGATGGTGTGCCGGTCCGGCCGCGGCAGCCGGTTGCGGGCGATCTTGCCGTTGTCGGTCAACGGCATCGCGTCGAGCCGCACGTAGGCGTCCGGCACCATGTACTCGGGCAGCCGCCCGCCGACGAAGGTGTCCAGCTCCGCCTTGACCAGGGTGCGCTCGCCGACGAGGTACGCGGTCAGCCGCGGTTCGCCCCGGCCCTCGAAGGCGACGGCGATGACGGCGGCGGCGGTGACGCCGGGGTACTCCGCCAGGACGCGTTCGATCTCGGCCGGTTCGATCCGGTTGCCCCGGACCTTGACCTGCGAGTCGGCCCGGCCCAGCCACTCGATCGCGCCGTCGGCGTGCCGCCGGACGGTGTCCCCGGTGCGGTAGAGCCGCTGACCGCTGACCGGGTGGGTGAGGAACACCTCGGCGGTCCGGTCCGGACGGTTGACGTAGCCGCGGGCCAGGCCGACACCGGACAGGTACAGCTCGCCGGTGTCGGCGGGTTCCAGGTCGGTGTCGAGCACGTGCAGGGCGAGGTTGGGCAGCGGTTCGCCCAGCGGCAGGAACGCGCCGACCGACTCGACCCGGTGGGCCGACGCCCAGATCGTCGCCTCGGTGGGGCCGTAGAGGTTCCACAGGGCGCGGGCGGTGCCGTGCAGTTGCTGGGCGGTCGCCGGCACCAGGGCCTCGCCGCCGGACAGGACGGTGAGCCGGGACGTCGGCGTCCAGCCGGTCTCCAGCAGCAGCCGCCACATACTCGGGGTGGCCTGGGCGACGGTGACCTCGCCGATCAGGTCGGCGAGCCGGTGCGGGTCGCGGGCCACCGCCCGGGACGCCAGGGTCACTGTCGCGCCGACGGTCAGCGGCAACAGCAGTTCCAGCAGGGAGATGTCGAAGGCGACGGTGGTGTGCGCGAGCACGGTGTCGGTCCCGGTGACGTCGAGCCGTTCCCCGATGCCGGTCAGGAAGTTCGCCAGGGCGGCGTGCCCGATCTCCACCCCCTTCGGCTCCCCGGTCGACCCGCTGGTGAACAGCACGTAGGCGAGGTCCGCGCCGGTGACGGTGGGCGGCACGGCCAGCGCGGAGCCGTCCGGGCCGGGGATCGGCAGCACCGGCCCGACCGCCTCGCCGCACGCGAGGCTGTGCTCGTCGGCGAGGATCAGGTCGCACTCGGCGACCTGCGCGTAGCGGCGCAGCCGTTCCACCGGGTAGTTCGGGTCGAGCGGTAGGAACGCCGCCCCGACCCGGAGGATGCCGAGCATGGCCGGGACCAGGTCGGGGCCGCGCTCGGTCAGCAGGCCGACGACGGACCCGGCGCCGAGCCCCTGGTCGTACAGGTGGGCGGCGATGGCGTCGGCCCAGGCGTCCAGTGTGGCGTAGTCGATCCGCCGGGCCCCGCTGCGGACCGCGACGGCGTCCGGTCGGGCGGCCACGGTCGCCGCGAACAGGTCCAGCACGGTGGGTACGGGGGCGGCGGGCTCCGGGTGCGCCGTGACGTCGGGCGGGCCGGCGGAATCGGTGGGGCCGGCGGCGAGCGGATCGGTGGCCGGGGCGGGCGCGGACCCGTCGGTCGGGGCGGGCCCGGTCGTCGCCGACGCGCCTGCGTCGGCGGGTGCCGGTGCCGAGGCTGGGGCGGGCATCGGCGCGGCGGTGCCGAGGAGCATGGCCCCGAGGGCGAGGTCCTCGACCCGCTCGGCGAACTCCAGCGCCTCGTCGGCGGACATGGCGGTTTCGCGGACGAAGACCGTGGGCGGGCCGTCGTGCAGGCAGAGCAGGGCGATCTCGGTGTCCGGCTCGGTGGCCGCCTCGTCGTCGGGGTGCCGCTGGAGGACGGCGATCCGGGTGAAGGTCGGCCCGTCGGCGCCGACCGGGCGGTACGCCAGGCCGAGGCGTACCTCCAGGTCGGTGGCGTACCCGTGGCGGGCGGTCGCCTCGTCGAGCCGGGCGGCCAGTTCGTCGGCGGCGGCGGCGTCGAAACGGACCGGGACGCGGGCGACGGCGAGCCCGTGGGTCGCCTCGGCCAGTGCCGGTGCGGACGAGGCCGACCAGGCGAAGTCGAAGCTCGGCGCCTCCATCCGTTCGGCGAGGACGGCGAGGAAGGCGCGGATCACGGTGACCGTCTCGGCCCACGACCGGGGCAGGTACGCCAGCTCGTACCGGCCGTAGTGCGCGGACGCGGCGGAGAAGTCCTCGGCGGGCAGCGGCGCGGGCCGCAGGTCGGTCAGCCGGGCCTTCCACCAGGACTCGTGCCGGCGCAGTGGTCCCTGTGCCTCGGCGATCGCGGCCAGCCGCCCGGGGGGAGCGGCCGGCAGCGGCCGGCCCGGGGCGATGCCCAGCCGTTGGGCCACGGCCCGGCCGCTGAGTGCGCTGCCGTCGGTGGCGGTGAAGTCGCTCAGCAGCAGGTCGCCGTCGGGGGTGGAGAGGGTGATCGCGGAGTCGGTCACGGCCGTCGTGACGGTCACCGACGGCGGGTCCTCGCGGGGGATGCGCCGGATCTGCCGGGTGAACACCGCGCCCTGGGCGGTGACCAGGGCCGGCACCCCGAGCGGGTTGGGGAACGTGCCGTAGTCGAGGGCCTTGGCGATGCGTTCGGCCTCGACGGCGGAGGTGCCGGCGTGGATGAGCCCGCCGCCGGCGATCCGGTCGCGCTGGTGGTAGAGGCGGCGCTCACGGTCGGCGGTGTCGACCGGTTCGGGCAGTGTGCGCCGCAGCAGGTACGGGACGAGGTCGGCGAAGAGCGCGATGCCCACCTCGGCGGTCTCGTAGGTCAGGGACAGCGCGGTGGAGTGGGTGCGGACCGGGAACCACCGCTCCAGCAGCACGGGGCCGGCGTCGACCGCCTCGGTCATCCGGTGCCAGGTCGCGGCGTGCCGGCCCGCCCCCTCGTAGAGCGCCCAGGCGGCGACGTTGCTGCCGGAGTAGCGGGGCAGTGGACCGTCGTGGAAGTTGATCGCGGCCACCCGTGGCAGCGCCAGCACCGGGCCGGGCAGGATCCGGAAGTTGACGATGCTGAACAGGTAGTCGACCTCGGTGGCGGTGAGCGCGGCGGCGAGGTCGGCGTGCGGGTCGAGCACCGGGACGTCGTGCGCGTCCGCCCAGGCGGTGGCGACCGGTTCGGCGGTGAAGACGCCCTCGATCCGTACCCCGGCCGCGACGAGCTGGTCGGCGCAGCGGGCCAGGACCCGGGTGCCGCCGATGAGGAAGCAGGTGACCACGGCCGTCATCCCTCGGTGTCGACGGGGTCGGCCGTCTCGCGCGCCACCCAGGCGTCGATCTGGGAGACGACCTCCTCGTCCAGGGAGAGCTGGCCGGGCGACCAGAACGGGTTGGACAGGCCGCGGTGGGTCCGCTCGCACATCTCCCAGTCCTCGTAGTTGGCCTTGTCCCAGAGCGCGAAGACGGCCTCGTGCGAGAAGTCGCTGCGGGCCGTCTCGGAGGGGTGGAACAGCCAGAAGTGCCGTACGTAGCAGGTGCTCGGGCTCTCCGGCCAGACCCACTGCATCATCACGTAGTCGGCGGTGAAGCCGAAGAGCAGGTTCGGCAGGATGGTGATCCAGTTGATCTTCTTGAGGTCGGCGTCCGGGACCAGCGGCATGGGTGCCCGGTCGCTGCGTCCGGTCATCGACACCGAGTTGTACTTGTCCCGGATGACCTGCCACGCGCCGACGATGTCGCCCTTGAGCTCGTAGGTGCCCGCGTCGTCGAAGTCGGTGATCCGGTGCAGGTCCTTGTGCGCCGTCGGGAAGTGCAGGCTCTCGTTGACGTTGTGCGCCACCAGCTTCCAGTTGGAGGCGACCGGGTAGTCCTTGGCCTGCACGCACTTCAGGTCGGCCAGCTCGTAGACCCGGGCGAACTCGCCGAACTCGCCGAGGGAGGCGTCGAGGTCGGGCGCGTCGTCGGAGAAGGTGATGAAGACGACCCCGAACCGGATCTCGGTACGCACCGGCAGCAGGCCGTTCTTCTCCTTGTCGAAGAAGTGGTCGAAGTACGTGCCGTTGAAGCTCTTGAGCTTGCCGTTGCGGTCGTAGACCCAGCAGTGGTAGATGCAGACGATGCTCTGCCGCTTGCCGGCGGCCTCCTCCACCAGCCGGTACCCCCGGTGGCGGCAGTAGTTGTGGTACGCCTGGATGCCGTTGTCGCCGTTGATGATCAGGATGGAGCCGGTGCCGATGGTCAGGGTCGCGTAGGAGCCCTTCTCGGTGAACCGGGAGACGTGGTCCACCGGCAGCCAGCGGCGGCGGTAGATCCGTTCCAGCTCCCGCTGGTGCTGCTCCTCGCCGGTGTAGAACGCGTGGGACCGGCCACGACCGCCGGTGTCGTAGTACGGCCGTTGGTCGTCCTGTTGGCCGATGAGATCGAACATGCTGGACGCGCGCGTCATCTGCCTGCCTCCTCCGGGGGGGGTCAAGTGCCACGAACGAACGGCGGAGGACGGGGACGTCCTCCACCGTCGTGCCGCGCTGTCGGGCGCGGCCTCACGCCGATCAGGACGGTTCGTAGATCCGCTTGTGCTGGGGGACGCCGGCGTCGTCGTAGATCCGGTCCAGGTTGTCGGGGGCGAACAGCTCGTGCCCCTCGACCCCGCCGGCGATCATGCCGAGCATCTTGGTGGTCCACTCCCGGCTGGTGCTGATCGCGCCCAGCACCGCCTCCAGGTACGGGTCGAGGGTCAGCTCGGCCATCGCCGTGGTGTAGTCGTAGACCGGCGCGCTCTCCTCGTCGCGCACCTTGACGTAGTCGGCGAGGGCGTCGTCCATGGTCCGCTCGCCGGAGAGCGCCTCGTGGATGCGGTCGGCGAGCAGCTCGCCGTGCAGGAAGGCGTCGGTCATGCCCCACCCGGTGATGGGGTCCTTGTGGTAGCCGGCGTCGCCCACCAGCGCCCAGCCGGGGCCGTGCGAACGGCGGTAGTAGTTGTCCGGGTAGCGCATCGGCCGCAGCGGTTCCTCGCGCCGGCCCTGCTCGCGTAGCTGCGCGCCCATCTCCGGCTCGACGTCGTCGAAGACGGCCAGGAAACGCGCCTCGGGGTCCTGACGGAACTCCTTGAGCTGCCGGCGGGTGCAGATGACGGCGACCATGTTGACGTCGCCGTTGGTCGGCCAGGTGCCGAACCACTGCTCGTGGAAGCCGGTCTTGTGGTGCAGGCCCCAGTCCAGGCCGCTGTAGTAGGAGTAGTAGGTGAATCCGGCGGCGGGCCGCACGTTGTACAGCTCCGCGCCGACCTTCCGGGCCACCGTCGAGTGGAAGCCGTCGGCGCCGACCACCACCGTGGACCGGAACTCCTGCTCCGGCCCGTCGCCCTCGCGACCCCGGATGCCGACCACCCGACCGTCGGAGAAGACCAGGTCGGAGACGGTGAACTGCTCCAGGACCTCGACGCCGGCCCGGCGGGCCGCGTTGACCAGGATCTCGTCGAGCACGACCCGACGCGGGCAGTAGACGGCGTCGATCCCGTCGATCGGGTCGGCGAACCCGATCAACGGGATGCCGTGGTTGGCGTAGTTCATCGTCCGGATGGCCGGCGTCTTCGCGTCGATCACCTCGTCGAGCAGTCCCCACGCCTGGAGGCGGGACAGCCCGGCCTGGTGGATGTAGTGGGTCGACACCGCGTCGCTCGGAAAGGAGGAGCGGTCGACCATCAGAACCCGGTGGCCCTGCCGGGCCAATAGCATTGCCACGGGCGAACCCGCGCAGCGTGCACCGACAACGATTACATCGAACATGGGCCTGCTCCGATCAGTCGTCAGCCCTGGAAAGCAACCGTCCAATGCGGATGTGGGATTGCCAAGAGAGTACGTTTCCACGTTCCTCATGGTCAATACGCGGGTTCGCCGGCGATGGTGAATGAGAACGCTAACAAGAAGGAAGTCCTGCTTGTGGACCATGCTCGAACTGGCGAAGTGTGACGTGGGTCACATGCATAAAGCAGCCTGAATGAAAGCTGAGAATTGCACTGAGCTGGGATGATCACTTTCGGTTTACCAAATCACCCCGACCAATCACAGAATCGAGTTGGGGCGAACAGAACCGCAGCCACCCTCAGAAGCTGGACATCCGGCGGTGCGCACACCTGGACCAATCGGTGGCGAGGCACCACCAGGGCGGGCCAAACCCCCAAGAGGGGCAACGATCCCCCGTTAACACTTACCGCAACATTTCGGTCATGACCGCCCTGAACAGGAGATCCGGCGGCCGTGATCGAAGTTGATCGATTAACATGCGGTCAACCCCGCAATGGTGAACAACCCTGATGATTGCCTCCGGCAATCTCTGGCTCGCCATTTGGTTGCCTCGACGAATCGTTGCCCCGGGCGCTTTTCTCGGCGACGGGCGGCGAAGGGCGTCCCCCGGGACGGCACCACCGACCACCCACCGCCGTCCGACCCGCGCCATCCGGACACGCCGGCCCCTCCCCATCGCGGAGAGCCGACAGTTTCGGTACCCATCGAGACAGTGGGAACGATTAGCCGAATACCTTTTCCGGTCGGTCGGCAGGACGGTTTCGGGCACCGGAATCGTGGAAAGAACCGTCGGACCAGAAATGCCGACGCATGAGGGATCATCCGATACGGTGCGCAACATCGATGCGGAGAGAAACGGTCACCCGGGCATCGCACCGGCCGACGCGGCCGGGTGACGACGCTTTTCCCGGCGCGGGGGAATCGCCTCTTTCGCGCGGACGTCACGTTGCGGTCGTCCGCTCACCGGGCTACACCGGTGGTCGGCCACACCGGCCCCCGAGCCGCCCCCCGGCACACCAGGTCGGTCTACGTTCCCGCCCGCCCGGCGTGCCGATGTGCTCCGGCCCGCCGGGCCGCGCGGCGGGATCAGCGGGGTGCCATCCGGAGGGCGCCGTCAAGGCGGATGACCTCGCCGTTGAGGTAGTCGTTGCCGATCAGGGAGAGCACGAGGGCGGCGTACTCCCCCGGATCGCCGAGGCGGCCCGGGAACGGCACCCCGGCGGCGAGGCCGGCCCGGTACTCCGACGACACGGTCTGCATCATCGGCGTCAGCATGATGCCGGGCGCGATGGTCATCACCCGGATGCCGTGCGGGGCGAGGTCACGGGCGGCCGGCAGGGTGAGCCCGACGATGCCGCCCTTGGACGACGCGTACGCCGCCTGGCCGACCTGGCCCTCGTAGGCCGCGACCGACGCGGTGTTGACGATCACGCCCCGCTGGCCGTGCCCGTCCGGGGCGGTCTCCGCGATCCGTTCCGCGGCGAGCGTCAGCACGGTGAAGGTGCCGATCAGGTTGACCCGGACGACGCGGGCGTACAGCTCGAGGTCGTGGACGCCGCGCCGGCCGAGAATCCGCTGCGACGGGGCGATGCCGGCGCAGTTCACCACCGTCCGCAGGGGATGGTCCCCGACGGCGGCCCGGTCGACCGCCGCACGGACCGCCGCCGGGTCGCACACGTCGACGTCGACGAGGCGTACCCCGGCCGGCGCGTCACCGGCGGCGGCGATGGCCGACCCGAGATCGAAGCCGTGGACGGTGGCGCCCGCGCCGGCCAGCGCGGCGGCGGTGGCCGCGCCGAGGCCGGACGCGGGGCCGGTGACGATGGCGGCGGTACCTGCGAGTTGCATCCTGTGCTCCTTCGTGCCGGACCGGGTCACACGTCGGTGATACGCAGGCCCGCGTGGGCCCGGTAGCGCCGGTTGACCGAGATGAGGTTGGCGGTGAACGCCTCGACCTGGTGGGCGTTGCGCAGCCGCCCGCCGTAGACGCCCCGCACCCCGGGGATGGCGGCGGCGAGTTCCCGGACCAGGTCGGTGGCCTCGCGGTCGTCGCCGAGCACCAGGACGTCGGTGTCGACCGCGTCGAGCTCCGGGTCCTCCAGGAGCACGGCGGAGACATGGTGGAACGCCGCGACGACCCGGGACCCGGGAAGGAGCGCGGCGGCCTGCTGGGCGGCGGAACCCTCCGCGACGGCCAGCGCGTAGGCGCCCTGCTTGTCGAAGCCCAGCGGGTTCACGCAGTCCACGACGATCTTCCCGGCCAGTGCCGGGGCGAGCGTGGTGAGCAGCTCGGCGTGCCCGCCCCAGGGCACCGCGACCACCACTATGTCGGCCTGCCCGGCGGCGTCGGCGTTCGACCCGCCCCGGACCCGGCCGGGCAGCGCGGCGGCCGTCCGTTCGGCCCGCTCGGCGTCCCGCGACCCGAGTACGACGTCCAGCCCGGCCGCCCCGAACCGCCGGGCGAGCCCCCGCCCCTGCGGCCCCGTCCCGCCGAGCACGCCGACGGTACGGCCCCGCAGCTCGTCACTCACACTCACGTGGATCTCCTTCTCGTCCCCCACCGCCCGCCCCGTGCAGTCCCGGTCTCCGTCCCCGCCGGCCCTCCGGTCCCCTGCCCTCCCGCGCCCCTCGGCCCCGCCGTTGCGGTGATCAAGAGGTTCGCGTCAGTTGATCAAGAGGTTCGCGTCATCGTGGAGATCACTCCTGACGCTTTTCTCTTGATCACCGGAGCGGAGCGGGGCCGGGTGGAACGGGGCGGGACGGGTGAGGTAAGGGGGTGGGAGGGGACGGGTGGGGCGGGGGTGGGTCAGGGGTGGGGTTGGTAGAGGGTCAGGGGGTTGCCGGTGGGGTCGGTGACCAGGGCCCGACGTTCGTGCGGGCCGGTGGTCGGGGCCGAGACGGTGACGCCGGCGGCGGCCAGGTGGGCGAGGCAGGCGTCGAGGTCGTCGACCTGGATGCTGAGCACGGTGCGGCCGGCGACGGGCTGCTGGGTGGCGTCGGCCAGGCCGAGGGTCACCGTGCCGTCGGTGACGGCGGCGTACCGGTCGCCGTCGCGGAAACGCACCGTCAACCCGAGCGCGGTGTAGAAGGCGAGCTGGGCGTCCAGGTCGTCGGCGGGGACGATCACGTGGCCGATCCTCATGGCCGGAACCTCGGCATCACCTCGCGGGCGAACCGCTCCACGATCTCCATCGACCGTTCGATCGGCAGGCCGAGCCACTGGGCGCGGAAGACGAAGTGGTTGTAGCCGGCGTCGGCGAAATCCTGGATCTTGGCGGTGATGTCGTCGGGCGAGCCGAAGAACAGCGCCTTCTCCCTGATCGCGTCCCACTGCGACTCGAAGAAGTCCATGCCGTACTGGACGTACTCGCCGTAGGAGCGTTTCACCTGTTCACCGGCGACGGCGAACGCGGCCTCGGCGGAGTCGGCCACGCACAGGTCCCGGTGGATCGGGAAGACCGCGTCCCGCTCGTCGAACCCGGCGGCCCGCCGCTGCTCACGGTAGTCGGCCAGGTTGCCCACGGCCCAGTTGCGGCGCACGTTGGACGGTGCGAGCCAGGGCAACCCCTGCCGGGCGATCCGGGCGATGCCGGTCGGACCGTTGGCGCCCACCCAGACCGGCGGGTGCGGACGCTGCACCGGCAGCACGCTGCACCGCACCCCGTCCAGGGTGAAGTGTTTGCCCTCGTGGTGCACCGGCTCCCCGGTCCACAGCTGCTGCATCACCGCGAGGGCCTCGTTCATCCGGGACACCCGGGTGCGCCGTTCGATGCCGAACGCGGCGAACTCGACGTCGCGGTAGCCCGAGCCGATGCCGAGGACGAACCGGCCGCCGGACATCTGGTCGATGGTGGCGATCTCCTCGGCCCAGTGCACCGGGTGGCCCAGCGGCAGGATGAGGATGCCGGTGCCGAGCTGCATCGTCCCGGAGTGGTCGACGAGCCGGCTCAGCAGCGGCAGCGGCTGCGGGGTGCGCAGCGACGACAGGTAGTGGTGGATGCCGAAGACCGAGTCGTAGCCCAGGTCCCGGACGTGCTGGACGTACTCGACGGTCTCCCCGATGCGCCGGCCCAGGTCGTCGCCGGGGGCGTACTGGTGGTCGAGCAGGATGCCGAACTTCACGCCGTCGCCTACTCTTCCCGCGACCGGCTGTCGCTGAGCCGGAAGTACGGGGCGACGAGCCGGTCCCGGTCGGCGAGCGCCTGCGCGATGCCCTTCTCCCGGCGTTCCTTGAGGAAGTTCCAGTCGCCGTCGGCGAAGCTGACGTTGGTGGCCCAGCCGTGCCCGACCCAGCCGGTCATCGCCCCGAGGCCCTTGCCGCGCGCCTCCATCACCACCTGCATCATCGACTTGCCCATCATCAGCGAGTCCAGCGGCATCACCGCGATCGCGTCGGCGTAGTCGTCGACCCACTTCTGGAGTTCGTCACGCGGGACGACCTTGGTGACCAGGCCCTTGCGTTCGCCCTCCTCCGCGCCGATCGCCCGCATGGTGAGCATGACGTCCTTCATCGTGGTCAGGCCGACCTTCTCGATCCAGTGGTACATGTCCTGCGGGGCGGGCCCCAGGTAGCGGAACGCCGGGTGGGTGAACCGGGCGTCCGGGGAGGCGATGACGATGTCGGCCGACAGCGCGATCTGGAAGTGCCCGCCGTAGCAGTAGCCCTGCACCTGGCAGATGGTCGCCTTCAGCGACTCGATGATCGGCCGGGTGAAGCCGGAGCTGAGCACGTTGCGGTCGGGCAGGATGCGCTGCCGCTGCGCCGGGCGACGCCGGGACGCCTTGTCGGTGCCGTTCTTGTAGCCGATGTAGTGACCGAGTTCGGCGGCGTCGGCACCGGTGCCGAAGTGCTCCCCCTCCCCCGTGAACACGATGACCTTGACCCGGTCGTCGGTCTCCGCCTCCTTCACCAGGTCACCGACCCGTTCGAAGGCGGCCACCGGGATGGCGTTGAGTCGCTCGGGACGGTCGAAGGTGATGGTGGCGACGGCCCGTTCCTCGTCCACGTCGTACCTGACGTACTTCGCGAGGACCTCGGGGTCGACCTCCATGTTCTCGACGTCCCACTGGTTCTCCAGCAGTTCGGCTTCGGTCTTCTTCACGGCGGATTCCTTAGGTCAGGTGGTGGTACGGAAGGCGGGGATCACTTCGGTGGCGAACAGCCGCAGCGAGGCGCGCAGCTTCTCGGTCGGCATGCCCAGCCAGCCGGGCCGGAAGATGAGATGGTCGAACCCCAGGTCCCGCAGGGCGGAGATCCGCTCGACGAGGAACTCGGGCGAGCCCAGCAGCAGCGTGTTGCGGACCAGCTCGTCGAACCGGTCCCGCTGCCAGCGCAGCGCCGGATACTCGGCGTACGTGGAGTACTCGACCCGGGCGTGCGGTAGCGCCTCCGCGACGGCCTGTTCGGTGCTCGGCGCGCAGTACAGCTCCACGCCGACGGGCCGCTGCACCGTCGCCGGGTCGCGCCCGTACTCGGCCAGCGCCTCGTTGTAGACCGCCAGGTGTTCGGGCAGGAACCGGCGGCTCGGGGAGTTGCCCGGCGCGTACCAGGCGTCGCCGAGCCGGGCGGCCCGACGTACCGCCTTCTTGCCGCCCGCGCCGATCCAGATCGGTGGGCCGCCCGGGGTCAGCGGCGGGATGCCGATGGTGGCGTCGACCTGCGGGTAGAACTCCCCGTCGTGGGTGACGGGTGCACCGGTCCACAGCGCCCGGATCAGCCGCAGGCTCTCGTCGAACCGACGGAACCGGGTCTCCGGGTCGACGCCGAAGGCGGCGAACTCGTTCTCCCGGTAGCCCGCCCCGACGCCGAGGACCACCCGCCCGCCGGAGAGGTGGTCCAGGGTGGCGAACTCCTCGGCGACGTGCACCGGGTGGAACATCGGCAGCAGCAGGATGCCGGTGCCGAGCAGCATGTCCCCGGAGCGCGGGATCAGGCTCGCCAGCATCGAGATGGGCTGCGGAGTGGCCAGGTTGGACTGGAAGTGGTTGATCGTCCAGACCGAGTCGTAGCCCAGTTCGGCGGCGAGTTCGACGGTGCCGAACAGGTCGTCGAGGTGCCTGCGGAGGTCGTCGCCGGGCGGGTACTGGTGCGACGCCATGATGCCGAACCTCATCGACTTTCGCCTCCCTGCGACGGAGCCGCTGCGCGGCTGATCTTGCCGGTGGCGCTGCGTTCCAGCGCGGGCACGAACTCGATCCGCCGGGGGGTCTTGAAGTGGGCCAGCCGCTCCCGGGCGTACGCGACGAGCCGGGCGGAAAGGTCGGTGTCGTCGACCGTGTCGTCGGCGGCCCGGACCACGAGCGCCACCGGGATCTCGCCCAGCCGGTCGTCGGGCCGGCCGAGCACCCGGACGTCCTGCACGAGCGGGTGCCCGCGCAGTTCGTCCTCGATCTCCTCGGGCCAGACCTGGAAACCGCCGCACTTGATCATGTCCCGCTTGCGGCCGACCAGGAAGAGCACCCCGTCGGGGTCGACGTAGCCCATGTCGCCGGTGTGCACCCAGCCGTCGCGGACCAGCTCGGCCGAGGCGGCGGCGTCGTCGACGTACCCCCGGGTCAGCGCGGAGCGGACCACCACCTCGCCCTGGGCGCCGGTCGGCAGCGCGGCCCCGGCGTCGTCGCGGATCTCCAGCTCGACGCCCGGGTAGACCCGGCCGGCCGAGCCGGGCTTCCACCGGCCGGCCTTCATGTCCCGGCCGGTCCAGCCGGCGATGTGCCCGGCCTCGGTCGAGCCGTAGTTGACCAGGATGGGCACCCGGTAGCGCTCCTCGAAGGCGCGCCGCACCGGCCAGGAGATCGCCTGCCCGGCCACCAGCACCGACCTGACCCCGTCGAACGGCAGCTCCCGTTCGGCGTGCACGATGTCGAAGACCATGGTGGGCAGCAGGAACAGGTTGTCGAACCCGAACCGGGGCATCAGGTCGGCGAGCCGGTCGACCCCGAACCGTTCCCAGACCACCGCCGGGCGGCCCACGAAGTACGCGAACAGCAGCGCGTGCTGGCCGCCACTGTGGAACAGCGGCAGCGCGATCAGGTTGGGGCGGGCGTCGCGGGTGGCGCTGCCCTCGGCCTCGGTGCCGGTGGTGACCCGGGCGAGGCGCATCAGCGACTCCCGCGTTCCGCCGTGGGTGACGCTGACGGCCTTGGGTCGCCCGGTGGTGCCGCCGGTGAACAGGATGCACGCCTCGGCCTGCGGCCCCACCTCGACGCCGGTGACCCGCGCCTCCCGCCGCCACGGCAGCTCGGGCACGCCGGTCAGCGACGTCGTGACGGACCGGACCGGGACGGCGGCACCGTTCCCGTCGGGGTCGGACCGGGCGGCGAGGAGGGCGGCGACCACGTCGGGCCGGCGGTCGTCGACCAGCAGCAGCCGGGGCGCGGTCTTGGCCACCGACTCGGCCAGCTCGGCGGCGTTGTAGAGGCTGCTGACGGTGACCGGCACCGCGCCGATCTTCCAGGCCCCGAAGAGCAGGAAGACGATCTCGGGGCCGTTGGTCAGGTAGCAGGCGACCCGGTCGCCGGGGCCGACGCCCTCGGCGCGCAGCGCGGCGGCGACGCCCCCGGCGAGCAGGTCGATCTGATCGAAGGTCCACCAGCGGCCGTCCTCGGCGTACAGACCGGGCAGGTCGCCCCGGTCGGCGCACCGGCGCTCCAGGACTCCGACCAGGTTGTCGCCGCTCACCGGGTCACCCCGGGCGCGGTCGCGGCGATCCTCGGGACGACGGGCGTGGCGACCCTGGGGATGACCTCCGCACCGAAGCGGGCGAGCTGTTCCATCGCCTCGTCCTGGCTCGCGCCGACGAACTGGTGGCGCAGCGAGACCTCGGTGATGCCCAGCTCGGTCTCCCAGCGGCGCAGCTTGGCCACGATCTCGTCGGCCGAGCCGACCAGGCAGTCCTCGGCCAGGTACCGGTCGAGGTCGAGGGACTGCGCGTCGTCCCAGGACCGGTAGCCGGCGTACTGGCGCTGCAGGTGCGGGCGGACGGCCGCGACGGCCGCCGGATAGCTGTCGCCGAGGTACGCCTCACGGCTCATCGGGTACTCCCGGTCCAGGGGGAAGCCGCGCTCGGTCAGGTCGGCCCGGTAGATCCCGAGCAGCCGGGCCAGTTCGGCGTCGTTGCCCTTGGGGCCGATCAGCCACGGGGCGTCGAGGCGGGCGGCGCGGCGGACGGCGGGTTCGGCGAACGCGCCGATCCACAGCGGCGGGCCGCCGGGCTGGGCCGGGCGCAGCGCCAGGGACGCGCCGGGGACCTCGCCCCAGCTGCCGGCGGCGTCGATCGTCTCGCCGTTCCACAGGGCGCGCAGGATCGGCACGTACTCCCGCAGCCGGCGCAGCCGGTCCTCCCAGGCGACGCCGAACGCGGCGGTCTCGCGTTTGCGGTAGCCGGCGCCGATGCCGACGGTCAGCCGGCCGCCGCACAGCACGTCGAGGGAGGCCAGGTCCTCGGCGAGGGCGACCGGGTTCAGCAGCGGGGCGAGCAGCACGCCGAACCCGATCCGGACCCGGGAGGTGGCGTGGGCGAGGTAGCCGGCGAGCGGGACGGGTTGGACGAACGCCGACCGGGCCAGGTCGTGGTGGCCGAGGTAGACGGCGTGGAAGCCGGCCGCCTCGGCGGCGGCCGCCTGGGCCAGCACGCCGTCGATGCCCTCGGCGGCGGACGCCGACGGATCGAACTGGGCACTCAGGAAGCAGCTGATCTTCACCCGAGGACCGCCTCGGCGGTGGGCACCCGCTCGGCGGCGCGGTCCTGGGCCCGGAAGTGCGGGATGACCTTGTCGGCGAACTCCTCCATGGAGCGCAGCGCGGCGGCGCGGTCCAGCGACGGGATCCGCAGCCAGCCGATGTAGTGGTTGATGCCGAGCTGGTCGCGCAGCATCTCGATGGTCTCGATGACGCGCTCGGCCGAGCCGAAGTTCCCGCCGTGGGTCAGCGTCTGCTCCAGGGTGAGCAGCTCGATGTTCTTGGCGACCGCCGCGTAGTAGGCGCGCTCCTGGGCGATGGCGTCCTCCGAGCCGGGGATGACCTTGCCGACGGACTTGTAGTAGTTCATCGCCGCCGTCGCCGCCGTACGCAGGCCCTCGTCGCCGTCGCCGCACCAGACCTGCTGCATGAACGGCAGGTCGTAGGTGGACAGGTCGAAGCCGTTGTCCCGCATGCTCTGCCGGTAGAGGTCGAAGTTCTTCTGCATGATGCCCAACGGCGTGAAGTTCGGTGAGGTGATGATCGACTCGCCGACCGCGCCACGTTCCCGGAAGCTCTCCGGGGAGACCGTGCCCTGCAGGATGGGCGGCCCGCCGGGGGTGAACGGCCTCGGGTAGGTGGTGACGTTGTCGTAGTGGAAGATCTCGCCGTGGTAGGAGAAGTTCTCCTGCGACAGCGCGAGCCGCAGGATCTCCAGGGTCTCCTGGTAGCGCTGCTTGGACTCCGCCAGCGGTACGCCGAAGCCGGTGAACTCGGCGGGCTGGTAGCCCCGGCCGACGCCGATGGAGACCCGGCCGCCGCTGAGCACGTCGAGGGCGGCGATGTCCTCGGCCAGGCGCAGCGGGTGGTGCAGCGGGAGGACCAGGACGGCGGTGCCGATGGTGATCCGGCGGGTCCGCTCGGCGACGGCCATGCCGAAGTTCAGTGGGCTGCCGAGGATGCCGTACTTGGAGAAGTGGTGCTCGGCGAGCCAGACCGAGTCGAAGCCCAGCTCGTCGGCCAGCTGGATCTCCTCGAGGGTTTCTCGGAGCACCTGATGGTCCGATGCGCCGTCGGCCACCGGGAACAGGTTCATGATTCCGAACTTCACGGCCTTCTCCTCATTTATTCCGACCAGCCGGTATGTTACTGCTCCGGGCTGGTGCCCGGCAAGACTTCCGCAGGTCAGCCGCGCGCGGCCCGACGTGCCCGGATGCGCAACTCCCCGGCCCGCCGCCGGTGCCCCGACCCCCGCCCGCAGCGGGCGTCGAGCACGAACGCGCGGCGCAGGAACAGGTGCGGGTCCGCCTCCATGGTGATGCCCATCCCGCCGTGCACCTGGATGCACCGCTCGGCGGCAAACACCGCCGCCTGCCCGGCCGCCGCCTTGGCCGCGTGCACCTGGACCGCGGCGTCCGGGCGTCCGGTGTCGACCGCCCACGCCGCGTACAGGGTCAGGTCCCAGGCCGCCTTGCGCGCGGTGGCCGCCTCGGCCAGCGGGAACGCGACACCCTGGAACGACCCGATCACCCGACCGAACTGCCGCCGGGTGCGGGCCTGCTCGGCGGCCAGGTCGATCGCCCCCTGCGCCACCCCGCACAACTCGGCCGCCACCACCAGCGCCGCCCGCAGCGGCCCGGTGCCGGCCGGGCGGGGCCGCTCGGGCGCGGCCACCGTCACGTCCGCCAGCGGCACCGACGGGTCCAGCGACTGCCGCGCGGTGATCCGGACCGGGTCGGCGAACCAGACCCCCGCCGGGCCGAGCGCGACCACGCCGTCAGCCTGCGCCGCGTACGGCACCAGGGTGCGCACCAGCGGGTCCACCGACGCCGCGTCGACCCAGCCTGAGCCGCCCGGCACGTCGACCGCAGCGGTGAGTACCCGGCGGCCGTCGAGCACCTCCTCGGGCAGCGGCCCGTGCTGCCCGTCGCCGCAGAGCAGCTGCACGGCCGCCGCGTGCGCCGGGAACCGGCTGGGCAGCAACCGCCCGCCGAGCGCCTCGACGGCGACCAGCAGGTCGATCAGGCCCGACCCGATGCCACCGGCCGACTCGGGCACCCCGAGCAGCCCGAAGTCGCGCAGCAGCGGCCCGTCCCCCGCCGGGGCCCGCCACCCGCCCGACCACGCCGCGCGGGCCGCGCCCCGGTCGGCGTCGGCGAGCGCGCCCACGGTACGGCCGATGTCCTGCTGTTCCTGGGTGAATGTCGCGCGCACCGGACCACCTCGCTCAGCGGGAGCGGGGCAGGCGCAGGACCCGCTCCGCGAGAATCGACTTCTGGACTTCCTCCGTGCCGCCCTCGATGGTGTGGGCGCGGGCCCGCAGGTAGCGGCGCATCCGGGCGGCGGCGCCGTCGCCGTCGACCAGCACCCCGCCGGCCTCGTCGAGCTGCACGGCGAGCCGGTTGGCGTTCTGCACGACCCGGGCCCACAGGCTCTTGAGCGCCGAGGTCTCCGGCCCCGGCACCCCACCGGCCCGGCTCTCGCCGAGCATCCGCATCGAGCCGATCCGGACCGCCTCGGCGTCGCACTGCAATGCGCCCACCGCGTCGACGAACGCGCTGTCGTCGGCGACGCCCCGCTCGACGGCGACGTCGATCAGCCGGTCGACCGCCTGCCGGGCCCAGACCCACAGGTTCAGCGCCATGCTGCCGCGCTCGAACGCGAGCGTGGTGAGCGCGACGGTCCAGCCGTTGCCGACGCCGCCGAGCACGTCGTCGTCGGCGACGAACACGTCGTCGAGGAACATCTCGTTGAACTCGGTGTCCCCGTTGATCATCACCAGCGACCGGACGGTGAATCCGTCCATCGGGGCGAGGAAGTAGGTGATCCCCTCGTGCTTCGGCGCGGCGGCGTCGGTACGCGCCAGCAGCAGGCACTTCGACGCGTTGTGCGCGTTGGACGTCCAGATCTTGGCCCCGTTGATCCGCCAGCCCCCGTCGACCCGGGTCGCCGCCGTGGTCAGGCTCGCCAGGTCGGAGCCGGAGCCGGGCTCGCTGAACCCCTGGCACCAGTACTCGTCGCCGCGCAGGATGCCGGGCAGGTGCCGGGCCTGCTGGGCGTCGGTGCCGTGCGCGATGATCGTCGGCCCGGCCAGCATCATGCCCACCCCGTTGAGCGGGTACGGGGCGCCGCGTACCGCCGCCTCCTCGTTGAAGACGGCCTGGGCCAGCGCGTCCATCCCCCGGCCGCCGTGCGCCGTCGGCCAGGACAGCCCGGCCCAGTTGCCGGCGCAGAGCCGGTCCTGCCACACGCGGGACCAGTGCTCCCGCTCGTCCTGGGTCAGCTCCTCCTGGTCGGGCACGTCGGCCAGCGCCCCGTCGAGCCACCTGCCGACCTCGTGCCGGAACGCCAGGTCGGTGTCGCTGTCAGCGAAGTCCATGCCCACCCCCCTGTGGGTCGTCGGTGTCGCCGGTCATGCGCTGGCCTCCTCGGCGGGCACGAGCCGGGCCTTGTAGAGCTTGCCGTTCGGGTCGCGGGGCAACGCGTCGCGCACGACGTAGGACTGCGGGCGCTTCGGTTTGGCCAGCCGCTCGGTGAGGTAGCGGCGTAGCTGCGCGACGGCCGTGTCCGGGTCGGGCGCGGTGTCGGTGAGCACGACGTGCGCCTGGGGCACCTCGCCGAACTCCGGGTCGGGCACCCCGACGACGCCGACGTCGGCGACCCAGTCGTGGCCGATCAGCGCCGCCTCGATCTCGGCCGGGTAGACATTGACCCCGCCGACCAGGATCAGCTCGGCCGCGCGGCCGGTGATGTAGAGGAAGCCGTCGGCGTCGACGTGGCCGACGTCCCAGACGGTCATCAGGCCGTCGCGGCGCGCGCCGTCGGTCTTGCCGGGGTCGTTGTGGTACTCGACCCGGTCGTCGCCCTGGCGCATGTAGACGATGCCGGTCTGCCCGACGGGCACCTCGTTGCCCAGCTCGTCGAGGATGCGCAGGGTGGAGATGGAGGCCGGCCGACCGACCGTGCCCGGGTGGGCCAGCCACTCGTGGGGGCGGGCGACGGTGGTGCCGACCTCGGTCGAGCCGTAGGACTCGTAGACCACCGGGCCGAACCAGTCGAGGATGCGCTGCTTGACCTCGCGCGGGCAGGGTGCCGCGCCGTGCAGCACGTAGCGCAGCGAGGAGAGGTCGTAGCGGTCGCGGACCGCCTCGGGCAGTTGCAGCAGCCGGTAGAAGTGGGTCGGCACCATGCTGGTGCCGGTGACCCGGCGCTCCTGGACCCGGTGCAGGAAGCCCTCCGGCGTCCAGCCGTCCATCAGCACCATCGTGCCGCCGGCGTGCAGAGCGCCCATCGCCGGGGTGATGTTGGCCGAGTGGTACATCGGGGCCGACACCAGCCAGGACGCGAACGCCTCCCGCTCCATCCCGAACTCGCGGAACAGCCAGACGTAGGTCAGCGCGCCGGTGTCGGCGTCGACGCCGCTGAGCGGGCGCTTGACCCCCTTGGGCCGGCCGGTGGTGCCGGAGGTGTACATCATCAGCGAGCCGGCCGGGGTGTCCGCCGGGCTGGTGGCGGGCATGTCGGCGGTGAGCGCCGTGAGCGGTCGGGCCCGGTCGGTGCGGGGGGTGCCGTCGACGAAGACCTGGATGCCGGGCACCGCCGCGGCGGCGTCGAGCACGACGTCCTCGACCCGGGCGGAGCCGACCACCACCCGGGCCTCGCTGTCGGCGAGGATGTAGCCGACCTCGGGGGCGGTCAGGTGGTAGTTCAGGGTGACCAGGTAGAGCCCGGACTGCATGGCCGCGAGATAGAGCGCGACCAGGCCGGGGCTGTTGGTCATGACCGCCGCGACGGTGTCACCGGGCCGCAGGCCCGCGTGCGTACGCAGGCCGTGCGAGATCCGGTTCACCTCGGCGAACAGGTCACCGTAGGAGATCCGCCGGTCATCGGCGGTCACGATCGCGCACAGCTCCGGTTCCGCGGCTGCCCACAGCCGGAACCCGGTCCGCTCCTGGCTCATCGGACTCCTTGAGCTAGATTCCGACCATCCGGTATGTTGGTGTCCCACAGTAAGGGAGCCTCCCGACGATGTCCATACCCGTGAGCGACGCCCACGCCGCCAGCTGGCGGGCCCGCCAGGTGCCGGTCCCCACCCAGGTCGTCGACGGTGTCTGGGCGATTCCGGTCCCCCTGCACGGCAGCGCCCTGCGGTCCATCACCGTCTTCCTGATCACCACCGGCGACGGCCCGGTCCTCGTCGACGCCGGCTACGACCACCCGAGCTGCTGGACGTCGTTCCAACGGTCGGTGGCGTCCATCGGGCAGCGGGTCGACACCATCGCGGCGGTCCTGCTCACCCACAACCACCCCGACCACGTCGGCTTCGCCGACCGGGTACGCGCCGCCTCCGGCGCGCGGGTGGTGATGGGCGCGCCCGACGACTTCACCACCATGCACCGCCGGCGCGGCACCTTCCTCCAGCAGGTACGCACCGCACTCGACCTGACCGGTGCCCCGCCCGACGTCGTCACCGCCATGTACGCCGACGCGGTCGCCGTCGCCGTGCACCAGGAGGACCTGCGGCTCGACATGGCCGTGGAGCACGACACCGAGTTCCGCTTCGGCGACGTGACCGTCCGCGCCCTGCCCGCCCCCGGGCACACCTACGGCCACACCGTCTACGTCGACGCCCGGGGGCTGGTCTTCACCGGTGACACGATGATGGCCGAGGGGCCCACCCAGCTCGCCATCGTCAGCCGCCCCGACGACGACCCGGCCGCCGACCTGTTCGGCACGCTGGCCCGCATCGGCGACCTCGGGGCCGCCATCGCCTGCCCCGCCCACCAGTTCCCCTACCGGAACGTCGCCACCCGCGCGCAGGCGCTCGCCGCGTTCCACCGCGACGAGGTCGAGACGGTCCGGGGGCTGGCACGCGACGGCGACACCGCATGGGACGTCGCCCGGCGGATGACCTGGAAGAAGCCGTGGGACGAGCTGGGCCGGGGCACCCGACGGTTCGCCCTGGTGCACACCCTCGCCCTGCTTCGCCACGCCGCCACCGACAGGTGACGCCGGGGCGGCCCGCCCGGCCCGGCGGCCGGCTCAGTCGCGCCGGGCGTCGTCGTACGTCCAGTCCGGGCGCAGGGTCGAGCGCAGCTCCCGCAGGGTCCGTTTGAGCACCTTGCCGGACGGGTTGGTGGGGAACTCGGGCACCAGGTAGACCTCCTTGGGCACCTTGAACCGGCCGAGTCGCTGCCGGGCGTGCTCGATCAGCGCCTCGGGCGTCAACCCCGGCCGGGCCACCACGAACGCGGCCGGCACCTCCTGCCACGTCGGGTGCGGGGCGGCCACCACCGACGCGGCCAGCACCAGCGGATGGTCGGCCAGCACGTTCTCGATCTCGGCGCTCGACATGTTCTCCCCACCGCTGCGGATCATGTCCTTGAGCCGGTCGCGGATGTAGAGGTAGCCGTCGGCGTCGAAACAGCCGATGTCGCCGGTGTGGAACCAGCCGTCCCGGACCGCAGCGGCGGTCGCCACCGGATCGTCGAGGTAGCCGGGGCTCACCTTCGGGCCCCGCGCGACCACCTCGCCGTGCGCGCCGACCGGCACGTCCGCACCGTCCGGGTCGACCACCCGGACCTGGACCCACGGCACCGGCAGCCCCACCGACCCCTGCTTGGACTCCTGGTGGGCGGCGTCGAGGTAGGTCAGCCCGCTGCACGTCTCGGTGAGGCCGTACCCCTCGATCAGCCGGGCGTTCGGGAACAGCCCCCGGGCCACCCCGAACAGCGCCGAGGTGACCTGCGAGAAGATCAGCCAGCGGACCGACGACAGGTCGGTGCCGGCGGCGGTGGGCTCGCGGCGCACCAGGTCCAGCATGGTCGCCGCCACCACCATGCCGGTGATCCGTTCCGTCTCGATCGCCCGCAGCACGGCCGCCGGCACGAACCGGCGGTGCAGCACCATGGTGCCGCCGACGTGCCAGATGCCGAAGCCGGGCAGGTCGGTGCCGCCGACGTGGTAGAGCGGCGCGGCGTTGAGGATCCGGTCGGTCGGCCGCAGCCCCAGCTCGACGATCTGGGCGTGCATGTTCCGGTTCACGTTGCCGTGGGTGAGCAGCACCCCCTTGGGCAGGCTGGTGGTGCCGGAGGTGTAGACGATCCGTTGCAGGGCCGCGTCGTCCAGGTCGACGTCGGCGACCCGCGCGCCCCGGTGCGTCGCGACGAGCGCCCGCACGTCGGTCCAGCCGTCGTCGACCGGCTCCAGCGCGAAGCGGCGTACGGCCGGCAGGTCGGCGAGGGCGGCGGTGGTGAGCGGGGCGAACTCCGGCACGGTGGCGACCGCCTCGACCCGGGCGTGCGCCAGCAGCCGGGCCAGCTCCCCCGCGGTGAGCCGGTAGTTCAGCGGGACGACGACCGCGCCGAGTTTCGCCAGCGCCAGGCAGAGGAGCAGGAACTCGGGGACGTTGTCCGCGACGACCGCCACCCGGGCGTCCCGGCGTATCCCCTCGGCGACCAGCCCGGCGGCCAGCGCGTTGACGTCGTCGTCGAGCTGCCGGTGGGTCCACCGGCGGTGGGCGAAGACGAGCGCGTCGGCGTCGGCGAACCGGCGGGCGTTGCCGGCCAGCATCGCGGCGAGGTTCGCGGTGCTCACTCCGCCGCCTCGCGCAGCGCCTTCTTCAGCACCTTGCCGGAGTCGTTGCGCGGCAACGACGTCACCAGCTGCACGTACCGGGGGACCTTGTAGCGGGCCAGTTCGGCTAGGCAGTGCGCGCGCAGCTCCTCGGCGGTGCCGGTCGCGCCGTCGCGGAGGATCACGAACGCCTTGGGCACCACGTCCCACCGCGGGTCCGGTACGCCGATCACGGCGACCTCGGCGACGTCGGGATGCTGGGCGAGGACCCGTTCGATCTCGGCGCTGGCGATGTTCTCCCCACCGGACTTGATCAGGTCGGCCCGGCGGTCGACGAACCACAGGTAGCCGTCGGCGTCGATCCGCCCCACGTCGCCGGTGCGGAACCAGCCGTCGCGCCGGCTGCGCCGGTTGGCCTCGTCGTCGTTCCAGTAGCCGGGCGACACCTTCTCCCCCCGGACGATGATCTCCCCCTCGACGTCCGGGCCGACCGGCCGGAAGTGCTCGTCGACGATGCGGATCTGCACCCCGGGGAACGGCGCGCCGAGCGCACCGAGCTTGCTCTGCTCGTGGGCGGCGTCGAGGTAGCAGACCCCGTTGCACAGCTCGGTCATGCCGAACGTGTCGATCAGGCGGACGTGCGGCAGCCGGCGTTTCACCTCCTGCCGCACGTTCGGCGCGACCCCGGCGAACAGCAGGTAGCGCAACGCGGCGAGGTCCGGCGGGTCGTCCAGGTCGAGCAGCCCGAACAGGATCTGGGCGGCCAGCACCATGCCGGTGATCCGCTCCTGCGCGGCGATCCGGGCGATGTCGGTCGGCTTGAACGTCGGGGTGAGCACCATCGTCGCCCCGGCGACGAACGTCGCCAGGCCCGGCGCCTCCAGCCCGCTGACGTGGAACAGCGGCGCGGAGACGAGGATCCGGTCGGCGGCGGTCAACTCCAGTTCGAGGACCTGCGCGAAGTGGTTCGCGGTGAGGTTCCCGCAGGTGTGCACCACCCCCTTGGGGCGCGCCGTGGTGCCCGAGGTGTAGAGCAGCCGGTGCACGTCGGCGGGGCCCCTGTCGGCGTCGGCGACCCGGACGCCGGGTGGCTGACCGGCCAGCAGGTCGGCCAGCCGCCGGGCGTCACCGACGACCGTGTCGCCGTTGGCGACCAGCGTGCGCAGCCCGGTCGTGGCCGCCAGCCGGGCGGCGTCGGCGGCGAAGTCGTCGTCGTAGAGCAGCCCGGTGACGCCGGCCTGGTCGATGACGTACGCCTGCTCGTTGGCGTGCAGCCGCCAGTTCAGCGGCACCGAGACCGCGCCGAGCCGGCTCAGCGCCAGCAGCTCCATGACGTAGGTGGCGGTGTTGCGCCCGAGCACCCCGACCAGGTCGCCGTCGGCGAGGCCGGCGTCGCGCAGGGCGGCGGCGTGCCGGTCCACGTCGGCGTCCAGCTCGGCGTACGTCCAGCGGGCGGCCCCGTCGACCAGGGCTTCGGCGTCGGCGCGGCGCAACGCCTGGCGGCGCAGGGTCTCGGTGAAGTTGCTGCCGCCCATCAGTCGCCGCTCCCCCGCCGCCG
Source organism: Micromonospora sp. (assembly GCF_048594385.1). Classification (NCBI taxonomy): domain Bacteria; kingdom Bacillati; phylum Actinomycetota; class Actinomycetes; order Micromonosporales; family Micromonosporaceae; genus Micromonospora; species Micromonospora sp. Next base: position 27,913 of record NZ_JBMDWU010000119.1, read on the forward strand.
GGCCAGGATCTCCTCCCGGGACGGCAGCGACACGAACTCCAGCAGGTTGCCGTCGAGATCGCGGGCGGCGAACGCGGTGATGTACCCGTAGTTGTCCAGCAGCACCCGGTTCGGCGCGGACAGGCACTGCGCGCCCAGCTCGGTCAGCCGCCGGTGCAGGTCGTCCAGCTCGTCCAGGGGCACCTCGAAGCTGAGCAGGAAGGTGCCCAGCTCCAGGTGACCGGCGGTGGCGGTACGGGTCTTCACCCCGTTCCACTCGATGAGTTCGAGCTGGCCGACCCGGCTGGGCCCCTGGAGGTACTGGACCCGGCCGGTGGTGCCCGCGGGCAACCCCAGCGACACCTCGATCCCCGGCCCGCCGACGTCGGTACGCAGCGTCCGGCGGTAGCCCAGGGCGCGTTCGTAGAAGTCCGCGGCACGGTCGACGTCCGAGACGGTCATGGCCACGTGGTGCACTTCGCTGACCGGCATGATGCCTGCCTTCCGATGGGGTTCGCGGTTCAGGCGGACGGTCCGGACGGCCCGCCGAGGACCCGTTGGATCAGGGTGACCTCGTCGGCGCCACTGTCCGGCACGATGAAGTCGTCGAGTCGGCAGATCTCGTCCACCGCGCCGAGCACGTCGTCGGGCGAGGCCGGGGTGGGCCCGCCGTACCAGCCGGGGGTGACGCCCAGGAAGATCCGCCCGACCCGGCCGCCGCCCACGGTGAGGATGTGCCGGTTGAGCTGGCACTGCTCGGAGGCGAGGAAGGTCGCCACGGCGGCCACGTGCTGCGGGTCGAAGCGGTCGGTCAGCTCGCCGAGCAGGTTCTCGGTCATCCGGGTCGCGGCGGTCGGCGCGATCGCGTTGACCAGGATGCCCCGGCGGGCCCCCTCCAGCGCGAGCACGTTCATCAGCCCGATCAGGCCGGCCTTGGCCGCGCCGTAGTTGGCCTGACCGAAGTTGCCGAACAGGCCGGACGACGAACTGGTCAGCACGATCCGGCCGTACCCCTGGGCGACCAGGTGCGGCCAGGCGGGCCGCAGCACGTGGAACGCCCCGGCCAGGTGCACGTCGAGCACCGCGCTGACGTCCTCGTCGGACATCTTGGCAAGCGTCCGGTCCCGCAGGATGCCGGCGTTGTGGATGACCGCGTCGAGCCGGCCGTACGTGTCGATGGCCCGGCCGACCAGGTCGGCCCCCCCGGCGGCGGTGGCCACCGAGTCGGTGGAGGCGACGGCGGTGCCGCCGGCCGCGCGGATCTCGGCAACGACCTGTTCGGCGGCGCCTGAGGAACCGGAGCCGTCGACCGTCCCGCCGAGGTCGTTGACGACCACCGACGCGCCGCGTGCGGCGAGGGTCAGCGCGTGCGCCCGGCCGATGCCGTTGCCTGCGCCGGTGACGACGACGACCCGGCCGTCGAGGGTGACCCGGGCGCTCATCGCTCGTTCCCCAGGACCGCCACGAACGCGACGCAGGAGCCCGGTTGCCCACCGAGGTTCTGGGCGACCGCCAACCGGGCGTCAGGCACCTGCCGAGCGCCGGCCTCCCCCCGCAACTGGGTGAAGCACTCGAACATCATCCGCAGCCCGGTCGCGCCGATCGGGTGGCCGAACGACTTGAGCCCGCCGTCGGTGTTGACCGGCAACGCCCCGTCGGCGTCGTAACGGCCGTCGAGGATGTCCCGCCACGCCTTGCCGCGGGCGGAGAAGCCCAGGTCCTCCATCAGCACCACCTCCGTCGGGGTGAAACAGTCGTGCACCTCGGCCAGCGAGATCTGCGCCGCCGGGTCGGTCACCCCGGCCTGCTCGTACGCCTCGCGGGCGGCGGCGACCACCTCGGGGAAGGTGGTGAAGTCGTAGCCGTCGGCGGCCAGCCCCGACCCGGAGCCGGCGACGAAGCTCATCCCGCGCAGGTAGACCGGTTTGTCGGTGTACCGGTGGGCGTCCTCGGCCCGGACCAGGATCGCCGCCGCCGCGCCGTCGGAGACGCCCGAGCAGTCCATGACACCGAGCTGCCCGGCGATGCGCGGGGACCGCTCCACCGTCTCGGCGGTCACCGCCCGACGGAACTGGGCGCGGTCGTTGCGGGCGCCGTTGGCGTGGTTCTTCACCGCGACCCGGGTCATCGCGGCGCGCATCTGTCGCTCGTCGACCCCGTACGCCGCCTGGTAGGCGGGGGCGAGCAGGGAGAAGCCGGCCGGGGCGGTCCAGTCGACGTCGGTGCCGTCGGCGGGTGGGAACACCGCCGACAGCCCGGAGTACGAGGAGTCCTTCAGCTTCTCCACCCCGGTCGCCATCACCATGTCGTACGCGCCGGAGGCGACGGCGAAGGCGGCGTTGCGCAGGGCCTCCGAGCCGGTGGCGCAGTAGTTCTCCACCCGGGTCACCGGCTTGCCGGTCAGCCGCAGCGGGCGGGCGAGGGTCTGCCCGGACATGCCCGAGCCCTGGGTGCCGACCCAGAACGCGTCGACGTCGTCGAGGGTGACGTCGGGCAGCGACCCGACGCACTCCTGCACGGCGTCGACGAGCAGGTCGTCGGCGGAGGAGTTCCAGTGGTCCCGGAACGGGGTGCAGCCCATCGCGACGATCGCGACGTCGTGGGTGGTGCGCCTACTGGCCATCGGCGGTGTCCTTCCCTGGCGCGGCGTCGGCGGGTGCCGGGCGGAGCTTCCAGAAGTAGTTGTGGATCGAGTCGGTGGTCCAGAGCCGCCGGAACACGGGGGTCATCGCCATCCCCACCGCCACGTCGGCGGGTGCCGCGTCGGTGGCGTACGCGCTGAGTCGGCCACCGCCGTCGACGTCGGCGACGACGATCGCGACCTCCGGTTCCGGCATGGTGGTCAGGTGGTCGCGGGTCACCGAGACCACCCGGGCGGTGCGGTCGCGCAGCGACACCGGGGCGGTGCCGGACCCGGCGACGCCGCAGGAGGCGCAGACCCGCCCGGGGGGTGTGGTGACCCGGCCGCAGGCGTCGCACCGGCTGCCCTCCAGCCGGTACTTCCAGCCGGCCCGGCGGTGCATGGGCGGGGCGGCCGGGGCCGGGGAGGCCGGTCGGGCCGGGCCCTGCACGTCGAGCAGCCCCCGCCAGCGCAGGTACCGGCCGTAGCCGAGGCGCTGCCGGGCGGCGAGCTGGGCGCGGACCGTCGGCCCGCCCCGGGCGGCGCGGACGCCGTCGCCGACCCGCAGCACGAACGCGTCGGCACCCTCGGTGGCCGACAGCAGCAGGATGGTCTGCCCGGGTTCGGCCTCGTCGAGGGCGGCGGCGAGCAGCAGGCCGGGGTGGGCGACGCCGGTGAAGCCGGTGGCCCGTTCGACGGTCACGTCCTGCCCGGTGCCGCCGAGCGCCTTGCGTAGCGCCGCCGCCGCACGGGGGTTCGACGACGACACGACGACCTGGTCGACGGCGTCGAGGGACGCCTGCGCCAAGGCCCGGCGGGCGGCGTCGAGGCCGGCGGCGACGAGGATCTCGGCGGTGAACCGTTCGTCCCAGACCCGGTCGTGCCGTTCGCCGGGCAGCCGCCAGCGGTCCAGCAGCTCGGTGGTGTGGCCGGCGCGGGCGAGGAGCACGGCGGCCCGGCCGCCGCCGGCGAACGCCGTGGCGGCGTCGCCCTGGGCCAGTTCGTCGGGGGCCCCGGGGCGGGTGGTACGCACGTCGGCCAGGGCCGCGGTGGCGACACCCCGCAGGACCAGGTCGAGGGCGGACGCGCCGGCCCGGTGGCCGCGCAGGTCGAGGGCGGTGACGCCGGGGTCGAGGCCCAGCGCCTCGTGGACCACCCCGGCGGACGTCTTCGTCTCGTACGGTGCGCTGGTGGTGGCCAGCAGCAGGTGCCGCCCGGCCGGGGTGTCGGCGGCGATGTGCCGCAGCGCCTCGACGGCCATGGTGACGGCGTCCTCGTCGTAGCCGGCGACGCTACGGGTGGGGCCGCCGGCACGGGCCGGCACGGTCGGGTCGAGCCTGGTGTCGTCGAGCGCGTACGCCGGGAGGTAGGCCGCGTAGGCGTCGATGCCGGGTTGCTCGGGCATGGGTCGCGGGTTCTCCTTCAGCTCCACGAGGGGATGGCGGCGAGCAGGCGTCGGGTGTACTCCTGCTGCGGTCGGTCCAGCACGGTCAGGGCGTCGCCCTGTTCGACGACCCGCCCGCCGCTCATCACCGCGATCCGGTCGCACAGGTCGCTGGCGAGCATCAGGTCGTGGGTGACGAAGAGCAGGCCGATGCCGAGTTCGTCGACGAGGGTGCGGAACAGGTCGACGACCTTGGTCTGGGTGGTGACGTCCAGGGCGGTGGTGCACTCGTCGGCGATCACCAGCGCGGGGCGGGTGACGACGGCGAGCCCGATGGCGACCCGCTGCCGCAGGCCGCCGGAGAGCTGGTGCGGGTAGCTGGCCAGTACCCGGCCGGGGTCGTCGATGCGCATCTGGGCCAGCACCTCCACCGAGCGGCGTTCCACCTCGGCGCGGGTGATGTCCCGGACGTGGCGGCGCAGCACCTCGGCGAGCTGGGTGCGGACCTTCAGCAGCGGGTTCAGCGACCGGGACGCGTCCTGGAAGACCATGCCGACGGCGCTGCCCCGGACCCGCGCGGTGCGGTCGACGCCGGGGGCCACCACCTGCTCGTCGCCGATGGTGACGGTGCCCCGGTCGACCCGGACGTTGCGGTCGAGCAGGCCGACGACGGCGCGGGCCAGGGTGGTCTTGCCGCTGCCGGACTCGCCGACGACGCCGACGATCTGGCCCCGGCGGATCTCCAGGTCGACGTCGTCGAGCAGGGTCAGGTCGCCGGCGGCGAGCCGGGCGGTGATGGACAGTCCGGAGAGTGTCAGCAGGGCGCTCATCGCCGCCTCTTCCGTGGGTCGTGGTGGGTGAGCAGCGCGTCGCCGAGCAGGTTCACCAGCAGCACCAGCACGGTGATGGCGAGGCCGGGGAAGAAGGCGATCCACCAGGCCTGGCTCAGTTCGTCCTGGCCGGAGGCGAGCATCGAGCCCCAGCTGTTCATCGGCGGCACCACGCCCAGGCCGAGGAAGCTCAGCGCGCTCTCGACCAGGATCGCGGTGCCGACCTGGAGGGTGCCGAGCGCGACGATGGTGCCGGCGAGGTTGGGCAGGATGTGCCGGAAGACGATCCGGGGTTCGGACGCACCGGCGGCGCGCAGGCCGACGACGAACTGGCGTTCCCGGATGGCCAGGGTGGCGGCGCGGGTGACCCGGGCGCACACCGCCCAGCCGGTGAGCGCCAGCACCAGGAACAGCACCGGCAGGGAGCTGCCCCGGTTGGCGATGATGGCGAGGGCGACCAGGATGAACGGCAGGGCGAGCTGGGCGTCGATGAGGATCGAGATGACCCGGTCGACCCAGCCCCGGAAGTAGCCGGCCAGCAGGCCGAGCAGCGTGCCGGGGCCGATCGCGACGAGCGCGCCGACCAGGCCGATCACGATGGTCAGCCGGCCGGCGGAGACGAACTGGGTGAGCAGGTCCTGGCCGAGCTTGTCGGTGCCGAGGGGGTGCGCCCAGCTGCCGCCGGACAGGAACGCGGGCGGCCGGCGGGTCGCGTCGAGGTCCTGGCCGCCGTCGGGCAGCAGCCCGGTCAGCGGCAGCACGAACACCGCGACGGCGGTCACCGCCAGCGGCAGGGCCAGCCAGAACACCGAGGTACGCGCCCGGCGGCCGGCCCGGCGCGGTGGCGACACCGGGGCGGTGACCGGGTCGAGTTCGAGTTGGCTCATGCTCACCGCACCCTCGGGTCGACGATCGAGTGCAGGACGTCGACGAGCAGGTTCAGCAGCACGAACACCAGCGCGCCGAACACCACGATCGCCTGCACCAGCGGGAAGTCGCGGAACTGGATGGCCTGCAACGCGAGCTGGCCGAGACCGGGCCAGGAGTAGACGTACTCGACGGCGACCGCGCCGGAGAGCAGGATGCCGGTCTGGAGCACCACGATGGTGAGGATCGGCATCATGGCGTTGGTGAAGGCGTGCCGCCAGATCACCCGGCGGGTGCTGATGCCCCGGGCGCGGGCGGAGTCGATGTAGGGCTCGGCCAGCGCGTCGCTCATCGAGGCGCGGGTGAGCCGGGCGATGTGCGCCATCGGGTAGACCGACATGGTCAGCGCGGGGAGGATCAGGTGTCTCGGGCTGCCGGACTGGCCGGCGGGCAGCCAGCCGAGTTTGACGGCGAACAGCACCACCAGCATCATGCCGAACCAGAAGACCGGCACGGATTGGCCGAGCAGGGCGAGGGTGGAGGCCCCCCGGTCCCACCAGGTGCCCTCCCGGGTGGCCGCGAGCACCCCGAGCGGCACGCCGACCAGCAGGGCGAGGGCCATGCCCGCGCCGACCAGTTGCAGCGTGTACGGCAGCCGGTCGGCGATCATCGCGGTGTTCGACTGGTAGAACTGCAACGACTGGCCGAGGTCGCCGGTGAACACGCCCTTGAGGTAGTCGAGGTACTGCACGACGACGGGCAGGTCCAGGCCCAGCTCGTGGCGCAGCGCCTCGCGTTGCTCGGGTGGGGCCAACGGGCCGAGGATGGTGGCGGTCGGGTCGCCGGAGAGCCGGCCGAGTAGGAACGCCAGGCTGAGCGCGATGAGCAGCGAGGCGAACAGCGACGCGAGCCGGCCGCCGACGCGGCGTACGGTGCTGGCCTTCATCGGCGGGACCTCCAGCGCGCGCCGGGCATCGCGGCGAGCAGTTCGCGGGTGTAGTCGTTCTCGGGGGTACCGAAGACCCGGTCGCAGGGTCCCGCCTCGACGACCCGGCCCCGGTACATCACGTGCACGACGTCGCAGAGCGAACGGACCACGGCCAGGTCGTGACTGATCATCAGCAACGCCGCGCCGGTGGTGGCCCGGATCTGCCGTAGCAGGGCCAACACGTCGGCCTGCACGGAGACGTCGAGGCCGGAGGTCGGTTCGTCGGCGACGATGAGGCGGGGACGCATCAGCAGCGCGCGGGCGATGCAGACCCGCTGCGCCTGGCCCCCGGAGAGCTGGTGGGGGTAGCGGTCGAGCAGGTCCGGCGCGAGCCGGACCCGGCCGAGCAGGTCGGCGTCGTCGATCCAGGAGGTCCGTTCGGGTTGCAGCGCCCGCAGCTCCCGCAGCCCGGAGCGGACCGACTGGCGGGGGTCGAGCGAGCCGTGCGGGTCCTGGAAGACCACCTGCACCTCGGGGCGCAGCCGGCGCAGCTGGGTGCGGCTGACCGCCGCGAGCGAGTGACCGAGCAGCCGGATGTCGCCCCGGCCGCGCGGGCCGAGCCCGGTGGCGGCCATCGCGAGGGTGGTCTTGCCGGAGCCGGACTCGCCGACGACGGCGACGCTCTCGCCGGCCGCGATGCGCAGTGACACCTGGTCGACCGCGCGGAACAGCGTGCCGGTGCCGCCGTCGCGGTGCTCGACGACGAGGTCGTCGACCTCCAGCACGGGGGTGTCCGACTCCGGGGTGCGGGGGTGCCGGGCGAGGTCGCCCGCCCCCCCCGTCTCCGCTGCCTCGGACATCGTCAGCGGGTCGCCTTCGTGAAGTCCACGGTGTTCAGCGGGCCGAACACCACGCCGGAGACGCCGGGGCCGGTCGCGTAGTTGAACACCTGCCGGTACAGCGGCACGTAGCAGTGCTTCTGGACCACGCCGATCGTGTTGAGCTGCTCGTAGAGCGGGGCGGCCTGCTGGGCGTCGTTCTGTTCCAGCGCCTGTTGGGCCAGGGTGTCGATCTGCGGGTCGGGGCAGTTACCGGTGATCGACTTGGTCTTCATGAAGCCGCTGACGAAGTAGTCGGGCACGGCGACGTTCGGCACCCCGGCGAAGATCGACAGGCCGGGCACCTGGCGGCCGACGATCCGCTTGACCAGCGTGCCGTAGTCCAGCGGCACGTAGCTGACCTTGAAACCGGCCTTCTCCAGGCTGCCACCGACGGCCTGGGACACCTCTTCGATGTTGGTGTACTGGGCAGCCGGGTAGGTGATCTGCACGGTCGGGGTCGCCCCGCTGAGGAGTTCCTTGGCCTTGGCGGCGTCGGCGGTCACGCTCTGCGTCGGCTGCTGACCGGGCTTGACGTTGAGCAGGCCGGCGTCGGCGACCGCCTGCCCGTCGAAGATGCCCTTGACGATGGCGTCGCGGTCGATGGCCAGGGCCGCCGCCTCGCGCAGCTTGGGGTCGTCGAACGGCGCCTTCGTGGAGTCGAGGAACGCGATGATCTTCATGGCGGTCTCGGTGCTGACCACCTCGACCCCGGCGGCCTTGGCGGCGCTGGCCTGGGCCGGCGGCAGGTCGAAGGAGACGTCCACGCTCTTGCTCTGGATCAGCGCGAGCCGCTGGGCGGCCTCGTTGGCCCAGGTGAAGGTGACGCCCTCGTTGGTCGCCTTGGTGCCCCAGTAGTCGGGGTTGCGCTTGACCGAGATGTCGCGGCCGGCGTTCGCGCCCGACCAGACGTACGGGCCGGTGCCGACGGGTGCGGCGGCGAAGCCCTCCGAGCCCTTCTCCTGGTAGTACTTCGGCGGCACCAGGTAGACGGTGGTGAGCAGGTCGGGGATGTCGTACTGCGGGGTCTTGGTCTTGACCACGACCGTGGTGGCGTCGGGCGCCTCGATTCCGGTGACGTTGCCGAAGTACGTCTTGAGCTGCGAGGCCGCGCTGTCGCGGGTGAGCGTGATGGTGTTGGCGACCGCCGCCGCGTCGGCCTTCTCGCCGTTGCTGAAGCTGATGTCGGGCCGGACCTTGAACGTCCAGGTCGTGGCGTCGGTACGGGTCCAGCTCGTGACCAGGCCGGTGTCGGTCGGCGCGAGGTCGCTACCGGTGTTGATCAGGGGTTCGAGCATCGTCGCCCAGACGATCTGGGCGGAGCGCGCGCCGACGATCGGGTCGAGGGTCGCCGGCTGGGCGGCCAGCAGCGCCCGGATGGGCGCGGTGCGGGACGAGCCGGTGTCGTCGGAATCGGAGCCGCCGCACCCGGTGAGGCCGGCGCCCACGACGGCCAGGGCCGCGGCCAGTGCCAGGGAGCGCCGGGAGCGCAGGGATTTCATGATCATCATGGGTGTCCTTCACTGCGATGGACCCGTTCTGTCTCCGCGTGAGGCGGCGGTGACGTTCGCCACAAAGTACCGACCAGCCGGTATCAAGTCAACGGGTCGACCGGGTATCTCGCTCGTGACATTCGCGTGACAAAGGCCCGCCGGCCAGCACCGTTGTGTTCATACCGACCGGTTTGTATGATACCGCGGTGACCATCACCCTCACCCATGGGCACGACGGCCGCCTCGCCCGGATCCGCTACGACAACGCGGCGCGCGGCAACTGTTTCGACACCACGACGCTGCACCGGCTCGTCGACACCCTGGAGACCGCCGCCGACGACGCGACCTGCGCGGACATCCGTCTCGACATGGCCGGGCGGCACTTCTGCGCCGGCTGGGACACCTCCTCCTTCACCGCGCTGGCCGGGGCCACCCGGGAGGAGGTGGCTGCCGACCTGCGCGCCAGCGACACCGCGTTGCAGCGCATCCGCCGGCTCCCGGTGCCCGTCGTCGCCGCCGTGCGGGGACGGATCATCGGGTTCGGCGTCGGCCTGCTCAGCGCCGTACACCTGCCGGTCGCCGCCGCCGACGCCCGGCTGTCGCTGCCGGAGGCACGCTACGGCTTCGCCCCCGCCGGGGTGGGCCACACCATCGCCCGGTCGGTGCCCCGGCCGCACGCCTACCACCTGCTCACCGGGGTGGCGGAGGCGACCGCCGGGCAACTGCGCGACTGGGGCCTGGTGGCCCGGGTGGTCCCCGACGACGAGCTGGACGGGGCCGTCGACGAGCTCGTCGACGCCCTGCTGGCCGTGCCGGGGGCGACCCTGCGGGCGGTGGTCGGCGTCGTCGAGTCGAGCCTGACCACCGGGACCGCCGACCAGGCGTACGACATCTCGGCCCGCACGATCGTCGCGGGCCCGGCCACCAGGGGGGCAACCGGATGAGACCACGATTCCAGCCCGGCGAGGCGGTCTGGGTGGAGCTGTGCACACCCGACCCGGCGCAGGCCGAGACCTTCTACGCCGCGCTGCTCGGCTGGACGGTCCGCGCCGAACGCCTCGGCGGCACCACCTACCGGATGTGCAGCATCGACGGGCGGGACGTCGCCGGGATCTCCGACGCCGCCGCCCTGCACGGCGACCGCCCCCGGGGCTGGCTCACCTACTTCGCCGTCGACGACATCGCCGCGTCCGCCCGGCAGGCGGTGGCGCTCGGCGGTGAGCTGGTCGCGCCGCCGCGCTACCTGCCGGCGGCGGGCACCGGCGCGGCGGTGATCGACCCGTTCGGCGCGGCCGTCGGCCGCTACCAGGGTGAGTCGCGCGTCGGCGTCCAGGCGGTCAACTCGGTCGGGGCGCTGTGCTGGAACGAGTTGGACACCGGTGAGCCGGCCGAGGCGGTGGCCTACTACCGCGCGCTGTTCGGCTACACCACCCAGCAGCGCGACGACTCGCCGACGGCCCGGCCCTACCCCGTGCTGATGCTCGCCGACGTGCCGGTCGCCGGGGTACTCGAACTCGACAGCGCCTGGCCGAACCCCATCCCGTCGACGTGGGTCACCTACTTCGCCGTCGCCTCCCTCGACGACGCGCTGGCCCGGGTGACCGCCCTGGGCGGCAAGCCGACCGTCGGGCCGGTCGACACCCCGCACGGACGGCTGCACCTGGTGAAGGACCCGGGTGGGCACACCCTGTGCCTGATCCAGCTCGACACCGGGCTGCGTCCCGACCACGACTCCTGCGACCCGGCGGTGACCCGATGATGGCCGAGCCCCTGTTCGACTCCGCCGAGTTCCGTCAGGTGTGCGGGCACTTCCCCACCGGTGTGACGGCGGTGACCGCGGTGACCGCCGGGGGCGCCGTCGCCGCGCTGACCGTGAACTCGTTCACCTCGGTCTCGCTGCACCCGGCGAAGGTGCTGTTCTGCGTCACCAGTTTCTCGTCGAGCTTCCCGGTGCTGATGGACGCCCACCGGATCGCCGTGCACATCCTCAGCCAGGACCAGGAGGACGTGGCCCGGCGGTTCGCCACCTCCGGGCTGTCCGGGGAGCAACGGCTCGACGGGGTGTCCTGGGTGCCCGGCCCCGACGGCGTCCCGCTGCTGCCCGACACCCCGGCGATCCTGGCCGGACGACGCGACGAGGTGATCACCAGCGGCGACCACGTGATCGTCCTGATCGACGTCGACCGGGTCCACCTGAAGCCCACCGACGTGCCGGCGCTGTCGTTCTACCGGGGCCGGTTCGTCGCGCCGTCGCGCACGATGACCGAGTGACCGCCGGCCGCCGGGCCGGGTGACCGCCGGCCCGGGGGGGGGGGGCGGTAGGCGCGCGCCCCGCGGGGGGGGGGGCGGGCGGCCGCCCGGGGGGGGGGGGGCGCGGCCCCCCCCGCGCCCGG
>NZ_JBMDWU010000012.1:0-3088 GCF_048594385.1 Micromonospora sp.
GCCCGGGCGGCCCGCCTCCCGGGCGGGGCGGCCCCCCGGCCGGGGCGGGGGGGCGGGGGGGGGGGCGGGGGCGGCGCGGGGACCGGGCCGGTGGAGGTGCTGGACTGTCGAGGGCAGCGCTGCCCACTGCCGGTGATCGCGCTGGCCCGCCGGCTGCCGGAGCTGCCCGTCGGCACGGTCCTGCGGGTCCTCGCCGACGACCCGGCCGCCGCCGTCGACATCCCCGCCTGGTGCCGGATGCGCGCCCAGGAGTTCGTCGCCGCCCTCCCCGACGGCCCCGCCTACGAGGTACGCCGCACCCACTGACCCACCCCGCCCCGCCCCGCCCCGCCCCGCCCCGCCCCGTCGATCATGGAGTTGTGGTGGTCGATATGCGGCATTACTGCCGTTTCGAAGGCACCACAACTCCATGATCGACACGGGCGGGGATGGGGGTGTCGATCCAGATCAGGTGGAGGCGGCGGCCGGTGCGGGCGAAGAGCCGCAGCGCGCTCTCGGCGGTGGCGAAGTGCCCGGTCGACGTTCTTCCGTCGTGGCGCAGCAGGGCGCTGTCGGGGAAGGCCAGGCCCCAGGCGAAGACCCCGCCGTCGAGGCGGTCGCCGTACTCCTCGCAGAGCGCGAACCGGCGTGGGGCGAACTCGTTCGCAAGGTCGACGAGCATCAGGTGGAACTCCTCGGGCGTGCCGAGCGGCGCGGGGTCAGGCATGACCACCTCCAAGAGTCGTTGCTATACGTATAGCTCCTATCCTTGCTCTTCGGAAGACTCAACGGCATGATGTTCTTCGTCGGTACGAGTCGTGGAGGCGATACATGGGCAGGCGAACAGATCCTTCGGCGCTGCGCTGGCTGATCGGTGCCGAGCTGGGTCGGTATCGCCGCGAGGCACCGATGACGCTGACCGAGCTGTCGGCCCGCACCGGCATCGGCAAGCCGAAGCTCGGCCACATGGAGACCGGCCGTTACCAGCAGTTTCCCGAGGACATCGCGGCTGTGCTCCGCGCCTGCGGGGCCGACCAGCCCGCGATCGACCGGCTGACCACGCTGGCCGGCCGCTCCGACGCCAAGACCTGGTGGGCACCCTGGGCCGCAGTGATGCCGGACTGGTTCAAGACGTACGTCGGGCTGGAAGGGCTGGCCGACGGGGCGTTCGTGTTCGAGTCGATGGTCATCCCCGGTCTGCTCCAGACCGAGGAGTACGCCCAGGCGCTGACCCTGGGCACCGGATTCGTCCGCCCCGATCACGCCGAGCGTTTCGTGTCCTTCCGGCAGACCCGGGCCCGGCGGCTCACCGACGACGACCCGCTCACCCTGCACGCGGTGATCGGCGAGGCGGCGCTGCGGCTACGGGTCAACGGCGACGAGACCCGACGGGCGCAGCTCGCCCACCTGGCCACCATGTCCGAGCTGCCGAACGTCACCGTGCAGGTGCTCCGCCCCGAGGACGGCCCGCACGCCGCCGGTGCGATAGGCAAATTCGTCCTGCTGGACTTCGCCAACGTGCGCCCGATCGCCTACACCGAGGTGCTCGACGGGGCGATGTACGTGCAGGACCCGGACGGGGTACGCACCTATAGCATGGTGGCAGACAACCTGCGCCAGGTCGCCCTCTCGCCCGCCGAGTCGCGCGCGTTGATCAGGGAGTTGGCCGGCGCGGCCTAGCGCCCCTCGGAGGCCACCGTGCGCACCCCCGACCTCACCACCGCCCGCTGGTTCACCAGCAGCCGCAGCACCAACAACGGCGACTGCGTCGAGTGTGCCGTCCTGCCCGACGGGGTGGCGGTGCGGGACAGCAAGGACCGGTCCGGCCCGGTGCTGATCTTCCCCGCCCGTCAGTGGGCGGCGTTCGTCGCCGCCACCCCGGCCCGCTCCCCCGGGCAGGCCGGCTGACCCCGCCCGACGCGGGCCGCCTTCCCCGAAGCCGGCCGCCAGCCGAACCGGCCGCACGCCAGGTGCGGACCGGGACCAGGACAGCCAGGTGCCCGGACCGGAACAGCCAGTCGGGCCGGGATCAGGTGAGGTACCGCAGGATCGCCGGGAGCGGGTCGATCGGAATGGTGGTGTCGACCACCAGGCGGGGGCCGATCAGCGGTTCGTACCCCGTGCCGCGCTGCCGGGTCTGCTCCCAGGTCGGGGCGAGCGGGTCGGCGGCATGCCGGGCCTCGACCCGGCGGCGCAGTTCCGCCTCGTCGCCGCAGTACACCTCGATCAGCCGCAGCGGCACCCCGGCCCGCTCGGCCAGCTCGAACCAGAGCCCCCGGGTGCCGGCTGCCGGGTTGGCCGCGTCGACCACCACGCTGGTGCCCAGCCCCAGCTGCACCTCGGCCAGCCCGGCCAGCGCGTCGTAGCCGGCCGGGCCCGACCCGGGGCCGGTCAGCCCGTGCCGGGCCAGCGCCCGCTCGATCGGGTCGACCGCCAGCACCGCCGCGCCCAGCGCCACGCCGACCTGCCCGGCGAGGGTGCTCTTGCCCACCCCCGGCAGGCCGGCGAAGACGACCAGGAGCTGCGTCATGGCACCAGGTGCGGCCGAACGTCCTCGGCGGCGGCGTCCCCGTACGACTCGGCCAGCCGCTTGACGAACAGGTCGCGGCGCACGTCGTACTCCTGGGTGCCGACGGTCTCCAGCACCAGGGTGGCCAGCAGTGAGCCGACCTGGGCGGCGCGTTCGAGGCCGAGACCCCAGGACAGGGCGGCGAAGAAACCGGCCCGGAAGCCGTCGCCGACCCCGGTCGGGTCGACGGCCCGGATCTCCCGGGCGATCGGCACCCGGAACGGCTCCGCGTCCCGGGTGGCGATCTCGACACCGTCCTTGCCGAGGGTGGTGACCCGGACCTTCACCCGCTCCAGGAGCTGGGCGTCGGTCAGGCCGGCCTTGCTCTGCAGCAGCGACTTCTCGTAGTCGTTGGTCATCAGGTACTCGGCGCCGTCGATCAGCGAGACCACGTCCGCGCCGTCCATCCGGGCGAGCTGCTGGGACGGGTCGGCGACGAAGGCGTAGCCCCGGTCCCGGGACGGGGCCGAGGGGCGGAGCAACGCCGCCGGGGCGGTCGCGCGGACCACGACCCGGTCGCTGCCCCCGAACCGGGCCGCC
>NZ_JBMDWU010000120.1:0-1816 GCF_048594385.1 Micromonospora sp.
CACCGTGCCCTGGTTCATCGTGTTCTGGCTGGCCGAGCCGAGCTGGCTCAGGTTGTCGACCAGGCCGAAGTTCATAGAGCCCCAGTTGCCGGTGGTCGAGCTGATGTGCGTGGTGGCGTACACCAGCTGCTTGCCGTTGTACGGCGCGACCGTGAAGTCCTTCAGCGACACCCAACCCGACTTCGGGGTGGCCAGCGGACCCGTCGACGACCACCGGTACGACGACGGCAGCGTGCAGTTGCCGCTCGGCGGCGGGGTCGTGGGCGGCGGGGTGGTGCCACCGAGCTTGACGAGCTGCCACTGCTGGTTGGTGCCGTTCCAGTCGGCGTACTGCACGATGTTGGCGCCATCGGCGGTGGACGCGCCCTGCACCTCGACGGCCTTACCGCTGTTGCGGTTGATCAGCTGGATGTAACCGTCGATGTCCTGGATGCTGAACTGCTGGTTGGTGCCGTTGTTGTCGGTCCACTGCACGATCGGTCCGCCGTCGGCGGTCGACTTGCCGGAGACGTCGAGCACCTTGCCGGACAGCTTCGACTTCAGCCGGTAGTAGCCGCCGCCGGAGTCGACGAACTGCCACTGCTGCTGGCTGCCGTCGTTGCGGGTCCACTGGGTGATCCGGGCCCCGTCGGTGGTGGCCAGGTTGTAGACGTCGAGGGCCTTGCCGCTGTTGCGGTTGACCAGCACGTACGACGCGCCGGTGTCGATCGTGGCCGCGGCGGCTTCCGTCGCGGTGGCCGCGACGACGGCACCGCCGCTCAGGGCGGTCACGAGCGCGGTGGCCGCCGACAGCAGCCAGCGCCGACGGCCGGGACGGCGCAGAGCCGGGCCGGGATGCTCAGCCGGGAGGTGCATGGGGGTGCTCCTTCTCAAGGACGGGTGGCCCCTGCGCGGCGGCCCCCGGTGACGTGGTCGCCGAGGGCCTCAGGTGGTCTGACCGACCGACACTCCGTGTCGAAACGGAGCCGACCGGTGAGTGTTAACGCTCACATCGATCGGCACGGGTCGAACGGGTGCATGATCGGTTTGGTGGGGGCGAACGAACCGGCAGGGGATCCATTCAGATCCGGCGATGTTACCAGAGGGTTTCGGGTGGTTCAAGAGTTGCGCCCCGGGCATCCGGCCGCCTCGCCACCACCGGGCACGAGCCGTTGCCGGGTCAACCTTCCCGGCTGGGTGTTAACGTTCACCCTCGGCGTCCCCGGCCCCGGGGAACGGCGGGCCGGCCCGGCATCCGGGAGGCGACGGTGATCCCTTCCGATCCGGTGCGCGATGTGTCATCTTCGATGGATGCGGGTCGGTTGCCGGGCAGGCGGACGAGGTCGGATCCGCAGGGACGGGGCGGCGGCACGATGCCGCTGACCAGCGCCGCTGGCCGACGCGCCGGCGGTGACCCCGGCCGGATGCGCCGGCTGCGGGCGACCCACGCCCGGCCGCGTACCGGGCTGGCCGTCGGGCTGCTGGTCGTCGCCCTGCTGGCGCTGGCCGGCGGGGTCGGCTACGCCGCCCTGGTGCACGTCCAGCAGGCCAGGATCCGCCACGAGCTGGACTGGGCGATGGTGCACGGCCGCCCGGCCGACCCGTCCGGCTGCACCTGGATCTTCGGCGGCGCGAGCGACACCGGTCACGGTGGCGCGCCGCCGGCCGGATTCCCGGAGCACGGGGCGGTCCACACCGTGGCCCGCACCGGCCGCCCCCAGGTCGGCCAGGTCGCCCGCAACGGCACCGTCTACCACGTGCGGACCCAGTGGCGCGACGGCGAGGTCGTCCAGGTGGTCTTCGACGCCCGCTTCCAGCTCGCCGAACGGCGTTACCT
>NZ_JBMDWU010000121.1:0-40500 GCF_048594385.1 Micromonospora sp.
TCCACGTTCGCGACCGAACTGCGGGAGTAGGCCGTCCGCCTGGCGAGGGCGGCCTGGGTCATCCCGGCTGCCTTGCGCCAGTGGGCCAACTGCCGTCCCAGCGCCTTCTGCAGGTCGCGAATCTGCTCCGATGTGACGGGAACCGGGACGGCATCCTGCCGTACAGGACTGGATCGTGTCGCACGGGCGGTCCACCATGCAGCGTGTCCAAGACGACCCTGACAGCTTTTTGGAGTTAGCGCGCGACCGACACAACGCTCGGATCGACTGGTTCTGCGGCCTACCGCTCGAAGCGTACATCGCGGTCACCGGGGCACCATTCGCTATCGATGGGTGTCCCGGATCCGACGCACCGGCCGGGAGGCCGGCCGAGTTGACCGACGAGGCTAGGACGAGACAGCGTTTCCCTAGGCTCACCACCTACCTCGACAAGAATCCGTGGATCGAGCGTCCGTGGGAACATGGGGCCAGCTGACCACCACAGACGCACCCGATCAGCGGCATGAGCGGATGTCAGTTCGGGCATGCCTGGGTCCTTCTGGCGCTCCGTCAGGGGGCCGATAAGCTGCGGCGGCCGTCCCGCTTTCAGACAGCGATGGGAAGTATCGATCATGGCCACGGTCTGTGTCGAAGTCGCCATCGACGTGTCCGCACAGCGCGTGTGGGAGGCCATCGCGGATGTCGGCGCGGTACACCGGCGACTGTTGCCCGGCCGGGTGGTCGATGCCCGGATCGAGGGTGACGTACGCATCCTGACCATGCCGGACGGGGCGCAGGTACGGGAACTCATCCTGGCGGTCGACCACACCATCCGCAGAATGGCGTACGCAGTGGTAGAGGGCCAACGGATGCCGCTGACCTACCACCACGCGGCGTTCCAGGTGCTTCAGGAGGGCGACCACAGCCGGCTCGTCTGGCTGACCGATGTTCTTCCGCATGCGATGGCCGATGCGGTGAGGGCCCGGCTCGAACGAGGGATCGAGGAGATCAGAGAGGCGCTGGAACTCAACGGATCCGAGCGGTAGTGCCGCTCCTGTCGAACAGCGGCAGTACCCCACCACCGCTGAACGCGCGGCGTTCGGTCATCGGCAAAGCCGCGAGCGCTGGCTATGTCGCGGAGGCCAGGTACGCGGCGAGGATGTGTTTGGGTTGGCGGTCGAGGTTCTTGCGGGCCCGGTCGTAGCGCATGGTGGTTCTCGGGTCGGCGTGGCGGGCGGCGATCTGCACGTCGCGGAGGTTGGCGCCGGAGTCGAGCATCGTCGTCACGAACGTGTGCCGCCGCACTGCTGGTTCAGCCCCGATGGTGCGCGAGGATTCGCGCGAGAAGGACGTCGTGTTCCTGGAAGACCGGGGTCGCCGCGCCAGCGCACGCGTGGGACTGCTCACCTTCGCGTGTCCTGGGCCGGGGTGTGGCCGGCGGGTGATGCCGAGCTTCGGAGGCGACGTCGTCATCCATCGCGACGATCTCGGCACCGTAGGTCGACGCGACGACCGCGGCGATCTGTTTCCCCGCGGTGTCGATGTCACCGGCGTACCGCAGACGCACGCCGTGCGCGACAGCGAGCTGAAAGAACACATGGTCGATCGCGCGCAACTGGCCGCTGGTACAAGCGATCGGTTGCCGCACCCCGGCAATGAAAGTGACCTCCATGACCGACGGGTTCTCCACGACCGTCAGGGTCTGCGGCGCGAGAAGGGGCGGATGGTGCACAAGGTCGAGCAGGGTGAGCGCCACGGGCGCCGGTGAATCACGCAGCCGTCGGTCGATCGGCCCGTCGCCGACAGCCTCGACATTGAAGAGCAGGACGGTCGCGCACAACCGGTCCGCAATGACACCGACGGTGGCCAGCAGCGCGCGCACCAGATCCGGCCGACTCGGCTCGCTCTGGCCGGTGCGTTCGGCGACGGCGGCCACGGGCGGATGCCGTTGAGGGTGGTCAGGTCGAAATAGTGCGGGTCTCCGGTGATGTCGTGGGCGAGCTTCGCCAAAGGTACCGGCGGCCGGGCCGGAAGGTGTCGCAGCGCTTCGGCGAGCGCCGCGATGCTGTACCGGACCTCGGTATCGTCCCCGCCGACGCCGGTCACCCGCATCCGGGCGACGAGCTGCGGTAGGTCGGGAAGCTCCTCGGTCGCGTACTGCCACAGCCGCGCACGACGCTCCGCCGCCGCCAACGCAGCGGCACCACGGTCGATGACCGGTTCCCCCACCGCCTTGCCGTCAGAACGTGCGAACAGACGTTGCCGCATCGCCCGCCGCCGGCTGCTGGGGTGCATACGCCGCACCGGTCAGCTTCAATCCGACACCACGGGCTCGATCGACCAGCATCGCGACCGGTCCCGGCGCTCTCGCCGCCGACGCCCTGAGCGGACCGTCCGGACGGCCGCTAGACTGCCCGTCGCGATAGGATGACCGTCTGTCAGCCGTGGCCGTGCTGCGCCCTGCTCGGCGAAGGGAAGTGGTGGCCCCAGGTGAGCACGCTGCCGGGACTCGCGGCGGACACCGCCTCCACCGCCTTGGCGATAATGGCCCCGGACGGCCGCTTTCTCTGGTGCAACCCAGCCGGTCACCGGTTGGGTGTCAGGCTGGCAGAGTTGCCGCTGGGGCAGATCGGGCCCGACGGGCCCGCAGTGGACCACCCGGTGCAAGGTGTCGACGGGGCCACCCGGTGGTTACGGGTGCGATGTCACGGCATGGAACACGAGGGGCAACCGCTGCGCCTGTACGAGCTGCGTGACGTCAGCGCCGAACGGCAGGAACGCGACCGTGGGCGCAACTACCGGTGGCGGCTGGCCCACCTCGAGCAACTCGCCAAGGTGGGCACCTGGGAGTGGAACGTACTGACCGGTGAGGTCGTCTGGAGCGACGTGCTGCTGCAGATGTTCGGTCTGCCCGCTGATGCGCACCTCGACTATGACTCCTACCGGCAGATGTTGTACCCGGACGACGTCGCGATGATCGAACGGACGTTGGAGAAGGCCCTACGTGACGGCGGCTCGTTCTCCTACACACATCGGATGTACCTCGCCGACGGCGCGACACTGCGCGTCTTCGAGTGCTACGGCGAGGTCTTCCCCGACGCCGCTGGGGCGCCGGCGCGCGTCCTGGGCACCGCCCACGACATCACCGCGATGCGGCGAGTGCAGGACGAGCTGACCAAGCTGGCCGAACGCGACCCGCTGACCGATCTGCCGAACCGCCGTGCCCTGCTGGCCCGCCTCGACGACCTGATCGCCGAGCTGCGGGAACGGTCCGCGGCGCTGCTGCTGATCGACATCGACAACTTCAAGGACATCAACGACGTACACGGGCACGCGGTCGGCGACGACGTGCTGCGCGTCCTGGCCCGGCGGCTGCTGTATGAGCTGCCCGACGGCACGGTGCTGGGCCGCCTGGGCGGCGACGAGTTCGCGGTCGTCCTGCCGGGGGCGTACGCCGAGGACGCCCTCGCCGTCGCCGAGCGGCTCTGCGACGCCAGTGTCCGCACGCCCGTGCCGTTGGCCGGCACCGGGCTGCGGGTGACCCTGAGCATCGGTGCCGCCTCGCTGGAACCGGGCGACACCCGCGACACCGTGCTCGCCCACGCCGACCTCGCCCTGTACGAGGCGAAGAACGCCGGCCGCAACCGGGCCAGGCTCTACCTTCCGGAGCAGTACCGGCACGCCGTGCAGCGCGTCAACGTGGTGACCCGGGTCCGCAAGGCCCTCGACGAGAACCGGATGCGGTTGGACGCCCAGCCGATCATCGACCTGTCGACCGGGGAAGTGGTCAGCCGTGAGCTGCTCATCCGGCTGCGGGACGGCGGCGAGCCCAGCCTGTCACCGGCGGAGTTCCTGCCGACGGTGGAACGTGACGACCTCATCGGTGAGCTCGACCGGTGGGTGGTGTCCACCGCCACGGAGGCGCTGGCCCACCCCAAGGCCATGAAGGCGGGAATGTGCTTCGACATCAACATCTCGGCCCGATCCCTGGAATCGCCGGGCTTCGGTGACTGGGTGGTGCGCACCCTGCGCGCGGCCGGCATCGACGCGAGCCGGCTCGGCCTGGAAATCACCGAGACTGCGGCGATCACCAATGTCGCCGCGGTGCGGCACCTCGCCAGCACCTTACGCGACGCCGGTTGCCGGCTGAGCCTGGACGACTTCGGCGCCGGGTTCGGCTCGTTCGCCTATCTCAAGCACCTGCCCTTCAGTACGGTCAAGATCGCGGGCGACTTCGTCCGCCAGGCGGATCACGGCGGCGCCGATCCCGTGCTCATCGACGCGGTCGTCCGCGCCGCGCACGGCCTGGGCATGCGAACCGTCGCCGAGTCGGTGGAGCGCGCCGAGCTGGTGCCGGCGCTGCGGATGCTGGGCGTGGACGCCGGCCAGGGCTACCACCTGGGCCGACCGGCCCCATTGGACGAACTACTCGGTCGAACGTTCGACTCGCGGCAGGGCGGCGGGGCGGCCGGGACAGTCGTGGGGCATCCTGAACCCTGATCAACCGCCCCGGTTTGGAGACTCAGGTGAACGCACCCCGGACAAGGCCGTTCCCCACCGGCGCCGAACTCGTCACGAGCGATCTCGACGCTGCCCGTAGCTTCTACCAGGATCTGTTGGGCTGGACGTACCAGGCCACCGCCGACGGCTGCACCGCGTCCGCCGACGGGGTTCCCGCCGCCGATCTGCGGGTCGGTCCTGCCCCGGCCCGCTGGTGGACTGTCTTCGGCGCCGCTGACGAGGCCACCGTCCGGGCCGCCGCCGGCGCAGCCGGCGCCCGGCTGACCGGCGACGAGGTGCACGACCCGCTGGGCGGGAGCTTCCGGCTACGCACCGCACCGACCCCGGTGGCCCCGGGCCTCGGTCGGCCCTGCTGGTACGAGTACATGACGACCGACCCGGCCGGAGCGGACCGGTTCCACACCGCCGCCCTGGGCCTGCGGCCCAGCGTGCCACCCGGCGCCCCCGACGACTCGTACGCCCTGCTCGTCGGCGACGTCGCGCCGGTGGCCGGCCGGCTCGCCACGCCTCCGCCGCTGGATACCCTGCTGCCCGCCGGCTGGATGGTCTATCTGGCAGTGGCGGATCCGGACGACGTCGCCGAGCGGGCCCAGCGGGGTGGCGGCCGACTGCTGGTGCCGCCGCGCGACGTGGTGACCGGTCGGGTCTGCGCGCTCGCCGACCCGGCGGGAGCCGTCTTCACCGTCATTCGACCGGCCCACACCGGTAGCTGACTGCCACGTTCTCCCGCAGGTCGCCGTCACCCTGGCGTCCCGAGACCGGCACCGGGGCACGGCGGGACCCGGCCTGCCACGCGTTCAGGCATCCCCTCGGAGGATGTGCCGCGATCGCGGGAGCGGGGGTCTGGTCAACGACGGGCCGCCCGCCGCCGCAGCCCACCCCCCAGCACGACGAGGACGGTCAGGGTTGAGCCGGCGACGAGGATGAGGTTCCCCCGGTTTGCCGGAGGCTCCTCAGGACCTGAACCGGCGCCTGCCTCACCCTGCCACCGACCCGTGAAACCCTACGCCGCAACAAGCGCCACAGAACCAAACAAAGCGCTACCAGGCCTGGTCATACTGCTCCCAAAACCGTGCCCGAAGCTGGTGTCGCACGGCTTCACCCAGATCGACTTCACCGAGCCGTTCCGACAGGTCGGTCAGTAAGGCTTTGTCGATGTCGCGTGGGATCGATGGTTTCCCGGCGGTGAGTTCCGCCAGGGCCTCCGGCGTGGCGGAACTGCGGAACGTCGTCAGGACGTTGGTGACGACCGAGCCGATCTGTTCGGCAAGGTCGGCAGGATCCTCGTGAATCGTCGTGTCCGTCCTGATGGCCAGGACCCCGCTGGACGCAGGCACGGACGACAGGCGGGGTGCTCGTGAGCGTTCCTGCGCGGTGAAGCCCGCCAACGGGGCCTTGGCACGCGGGTGCCCGCCCAGCGACACCGCCATCGGTGACGGCACCGCCGAGGGTGTCTCCACCTTCGTCACGGCATGGTCGATGGCGTCCGGAAATATGATCTTGAGCCCGTCGGCCGCCCGGATCAGATGCCGGCTGATGCCATGGGGCCGGTCCTGCCCGTTGGGGACGGCGAGCAGGATGACCTGCACCCCGTGCACCTGAGCCTCCTCCACGGCCTCGGTCAGATCATCGTCGCCCGAAACGAGGACGAAGACGTCCGCAACCGCGTTGCGCGCATGCATCACCAGGTCGAGCCCAATGCGCAGGTCGACACCCTTCTGCTGGCCGTCCACGCCGAACCGGCCAAGCCGCAGCTTGACGTTGGGCAGTTCACCGATGAACTGCTGCGAGCCGTCGGGTACACCGTCTCTCGCAGAGTCGTACCAGTGCACGCGCAACATCGGCAGCTCCGACAGCGCCTCGGACTGCTGGACCAGCGCGTCGATCAGCGACTCGTAGTCGACCTGAATCCCGTTCCGCAGCGACGTCCCCGTCACCCGGACCGCTGCCGCACTGAGCAGGTAACCGACGTCCACGTACAGGGAGCATTTAGGCCTCACGATCCACAGGATGCCACCCCCATGCCGCAACTATCGAGGCCGCACCCCGGCGGCGCAGCTGCGCCCGCTCGCAGGCAATGGCGTCCGCGATCTTGACATCGTGCCGTCCCGGGGTCGGGGTGTAGCACCACGCCTTGATCAAGGACAGGACCAAGCCGACGATGACGCGGACCGCGTGGGGTAGCCGCCGGATCAGCGCGGACAGAATCGTCCGGGCAGGACAGGCGCGGTTAGGTTCTGTCTTGCGGATCATGAGTCTCGCTCGTTGAGCCTGGTATGGCGCGAGGTGATCTCACGAGTCACGAGTGGGTTGTGCTGGCAGCGTTGTTGCCGGCGCAGGCGGTGCGGGGTGGGCGGTGGCGGGATCATCGGCAGGTCATCAACGGGATCTGCTGGGTGAAGCGGACCGGGTCGCCGTGGCGGGACCTGCCGGACCGGTACGGGTCATGGAAGACCGCGCACGGACGGTTCTCCCGGTGGGCGGCTGACGGGACGTGGGCCCGGTTGAAGGCCCACGTCATCGCCTTAGCCGAACTCGACGACGGTATCGACTGGAACGCCCAGGTCGATGCCACCATCGTGCGGACCCACCAGCACGCTGCCGGCGCCCGTAAAGGGGGCTGACCCGCCAGGAGTTGCAGGCAGCGCAGGCCGTCGGCCGATCGAGGGGTGGTCTCACCACGAAGATCCACACCCTGGCCGACGGACGTGGTCGTTCCCTGGCCACCCTGATCACCCCTGGTCAGGCAGCCGACACCCGCCAACTGATCCCGCTGCTGGGCCAGGTCCGGGTGCCCCGACCCGGGGGTGTGGGCCGGCCCCGCAATCGGCCGGACTCCGCTCACCGGTGACAAGGCGTACTCCTCTCGTGCGAACCGGACCGCCTTGCGGGACAAGGGGATCACCACGGTCATCCCCGAGCCCAACGACCAGATCGCCAACCGGAAGCGCGAAGGGACGACGCGGCGGCCGACCACCAGCGTTCGACAAGGTCGCCTACCGGCGACGTAACCAGGTCGAACGCGGCTTCAACCGGCGCAAACACTGGCGCGGACTCGCCACCCGATACGACAAACTCGCCGCCAACTTCCAGGCCACCCTCGACCTGGTCGAAACCCTCGACTGGCTACGCGCCGTCCCCGACAACCAAGATCCGCAAGACAGAACCTAGGCCGGGGTGGGCCGCGTGCCCATCGTGCGCGGCTCGCCAACCCGTATACACCGCCAGTAGGCAGGCCCGAGCCGGGCATCGACATTTCGCCTCACCCGGCGTTACCCGTCGGATCGCGGACACACAGGAATTCTCAGGCGTTGTAGCCTCCATTCCGGACGCCATCGCTGCGGAATCTGGCCGATGTCGGTACATAAACCCCGAGACGTCGGGGTGACGTGGGCGTTCAATCATCGACGTCTGCCGTGTGCGGGCGGCTCGCTTGCGGCGTGTGCAGGTCGACAGGGACCTGGATTCACCGAGCGTGCCTGCAACCTGGGCTGCCCCTCGAACATGTGACGTGCGGACGTGCACTAGCGACCAACGGGGAGGAAGACTGTGCGTAGATCCGGCGGGCGAAGGCTCGTGGCAGTACTGATGATGGCGGGTGTGCTCGCCGCTCCGGGTGGGCTCCCGGCCCAGGCCAGGGCAGCGGCTCCGGCCTGTCCGACACCGGCCGGCCTGCTGGCCGCCCTGCGGGCCGACCCCCTCACCGACGAGGCGGCCGGGAATCCCGCCGTACTGGAGGGCGTGAGTTGCGCCCTGCCCTGGGCCACGGCGGTCGTGCCGGCGGTCGGCGAGTACGACGCCTCTTTCGTGTTGTTTCGCTTCGAGGATGGGGCGCAGCAGTGGAAAGCGCTCAACGTCGGTTCGGGCGGGGTCTGCGACGAGTCGGTGCCGGCCGCCATCGCGGCCGAACTGGACGGATGCCAGCTGAACGACCCCGGCGACGAGCTGCCCGACGATGATCCGGTCGAGGAGACCGAGGATCCCCCGGCAGCCCAGGGTTCCGCCGGTGGCGCGGTATCCACGTTGGCTTCCGCGATCGGTGGGCCGATCACGCGTACCGAGATCATGCAGCGGGCTCAGGGCTGGGTGGACAACCAGCCCGGCACGTACAACCAGCGGGGGTTCTCCTGGGACCCGACCCACACCCGCAAATACCGGCGTGACTGCTCAGGGCTGGTGGGCATGGCCTGGCATCTGAATGCCGACCCGAGCACGCGGACGCTGCCCCAGTTCTCCAACCAGATCAGCAAGGCGAACCTCCAGCCGGGCGACATCCTCAACATCGCCTCGACGCACGTCGTCCTGTTCAAGAGCTGGAAGACCGACCGACGGCACTTCAGCTACTACAGCTTCGGGTCGACGCCGGTGAAGATCAGGACGGCGGCGATCGACGCGGGGACCATCGACAGCCACCGGGCCACCAGCTATGTGGCACGGCGGTACACGAAGATCGCGGCATCCTCGACGCCGCCCCCGACGACGCCGACCGGTCGCGCCGCCCCGACGGTCGCCTACGACCAGGGTGACGGCACCATGCGGATGTACCGCTGGCTGTCCGATGGTGACTCGTTCAACCGCACGACCGACTACGACTCGGGTTCTTTCCGGCTCAGCGCGGTCGGTGACCGGATGGCTGCCGGTGATGTGGACGGTGATGGCAAGGACGACGTCGTCATGGCCTACCAGAAGTCCGACAGCACATTCTCGTTCTACGTCTGGCGCAACGGCAACTCGGCAGCCCGAATCTGGTACGACAGCGGGCCGTTCAACTTGAGTAACGTCGCCGGTCGTCTCGTGTTGGGCGATTTCAACGGTGACCGTAAGGCCGAGCCGGCGATGGCCTACGACCAGGGTGACGGCACCATGCGGATCTACCGTTGGCTGTCCGACGGTGACTCGTTCAACCGCACCACCGACTACGACTCGGGTGCCTTCCGGCTCAGCGTCGTCGGTGACCGGATGGCTGCCGGTGATGTGGACGGTGACGGCAAGGACGACATCGTCATGGCCTACCAGAAGTCCGACGGCACGTTCTCCTACTACGTCTGGCGCAACGGCAACTACGCCGCCCGTGTCTGGTACAGCAGCGGGTCGTTCAACCTCAACAACGTCTCCGGCCGCCTCGTCCTCGGCAACTGGTAGACGCTGACCCGGGGCCAGCCCCGGTACGGCCCTCGCGTCGCCACGGGAGGCTGTACCGGGGCGTGCCCTGAATCGTCCCGCCAGACCAGGCTTCCTGGCGGGACGATTCATCCCGCACGCTGCCCATCTGCTCGTGGCGACACACGGTGGAGCGCGCTTCGCGGCCCGCCGGTCGGGAAAGCGGCCACGGTGCAGGCCCGCACCGTCCCGGGTTGTGGCCTGCGGGGCGTACCCGGCGATCAGCAGCGCGGCGACCGGGTGGTCAGCCGGTCGACCTCAGCCGAGCGAAGCGAGGATGAGTTCCCGGGTGGCGTGGACCGTGGGGGAGTAGCTGCCCGGGTCCCGGCCGATACGTTCCGCGCCGGCGCGCATGACGCCGCTGAGCAGTTCCACCACGAGGTGCACGTCGCCGACGTCGCGGAACTCGCCGCGTTCGATGCCGTCGCGGACCACGGTTTCGACCTCGACGACTATCGCGTGGAACGGGCTGTCCGGGCCCTTCGGTAGGTCGGCGAACGGCAGGCCGGATCCGGGCCGGAACATCAGTTGCAGGACCTGGTCCTGGAACGCGGCCAGGACCGTCTCGATGATCTCCCGCATCCGCTGCGCAGCCGGCTCGGTGGACCGTGCGGCGATGGTGGCCACCTGCTGCACCGTGGGTTGACCCACCCGCTGGGTCAGGGCCAGGACCAGCGCGCTGCGGTCGCGGCCATAGTTGTAGAGGGTGTTGCGGGCGAGCCCGGCGCGGGCCGCGATGTGGCCCATGGTGATCGAGTCGTAGTCGCGTTCGCGCAGTAGCTGCCGCATCGCCTCGGCGAGATCGGCCCAGACCAGCTCGTGGTGTTCCTCGATGCTGGCTCCCCGGATCCGCGGCATCCGGTCATCCTTCCCTACCGCACCGGGTCATCCGGTGACTGCCTTCGGGTAGTGACGGCGCAGGTTGGCGGCGATGACACGGTCGAGCATCCGGTCGGGAAGCAGCCGGGTCAGGCCGATGACCAGAGCGGCATCCCGGCCGATGGTGTAGCGGGTGCGCGGCCTGCGGGCCGTCACGGCTTTCGCGATGACCCGGGCGGCGGCGTCGGCGGTCACACCCGATGCGGTGCCCGTCTGCATCAACGTGTTGATGGCCTGGACCATGCTGCCGTACCGGGCGTCCTGCTCCGGCGTCATCGCGGCCGCCAGGTGGTTGGCCGTGGCGACCCCACGGGCGGCCATCTCCGTGCGGACACCGCCGGGCTCGACCACGACCACGGGTACGCCCAGCGGCGTGACCTCCCGCCGCAGCGCGTCGCTCACCGCCTCCAGGGCGAACTTCGCGCCGGCGTACGCCCCGTAGGTGGGCATGGCGGCCTTGCCGCCGATCGAGCTGATGTTGATCACGCGGCCTCCGCCGTGCAGGAGCGCGGGCAGGAGTGCCTGGGTGACGGCGACGTGGCCGAACAGGTTGACCTCGAACACCCGCCGCCACTGCGCCATCGGCAGTGCTTCGACCGGCGCGTTCACCTGGATTCCCGCGTTGTTGACCAGCGCGTGCACCGTGCGCGGGTCGTCGCCGACCCCGGCGGCGATGGCCGCCACCTGCTCGGCGTCGGTGATGTCGAGGATGACCGGTTCGATGCCGGTCGTGCGGATGGCGTCGGCGTCGGTGTCGCGTCGTACGCCGGCCAGGACGTGGAACCCCCGGCGGGCCAGTTCGCGGGCGGTTGCGGCGCCCATGCCGGTGGAGGCGCCGGTGACCACGATCAGCTTCTGCATGCCCGCACTCTCCCTTATGCGACACACTGTCGTCAAGATTGCGACAGGTTGTCGCTAAAGCCGGTGGGACGGGACCACCAAGGCCCAGAGGTGCGATCGAGCCCCAGTCGCCTTCCGGACAGACGCCCACCTGAACGGCCCATCCACCGGCCTCACCGCTGCCAGCACACTCGGCCAGGTGACGAAGCGACTCACCACCAAGCAGACCATCGGCGTCACCCTCGCCGGGCTTCTCGGCCTGTGCTGCTGCGGCAGCGGGATCGCCGGCGCATTCAGCGACGACTCAAAACCCCGCTCGGCTCCCGCCGCGACCACCTCCGCTGCGACCGCGACCACCCCCGTGCAGGCGCAGAAGGCGGGCGGGGTGCTCACCAGCGTCAGCCCCACCGCCGACACACCCGCCCCGACAACGGCCACCACCAGCGCCGCGCCGAAGCCGACCCGCACCCCCACCGTCCGGAAAACCACCAGCCCCCCACGCACCACCGCCCCGAAACCGAAACCCAAGCCGACCCCGGTCAAGACCACGGCCCCCTCCGTGCAGAAGGGCGTGCATCCCGGAGCGTTCTGCACACCGCGGGGCGCGTTGGGTCGAACCTCCACCGGGAAACTGATGCGGTGTGGGCCGTCAGCGACGGACAGCCGCAACCGGTGGCGCGCCGCCTGAACGTGCAGGTCGCACCGCACCCGGGCCGGCCGTGGCACTGGCCCGGCCGCGCCCTGCGGCCCGCGCGACCGGGCGGCTCACCTCAACCCACCGGCGTACGCCTCAACGGCGAGGCGGCGCTACGTGATGTCGAACAGTTGCCTCAGCCGGGCCTCGATCAGGGGTTGGCCGGCAGCGGACACGTCGTAGTGGCCGGCACCTTCGAGGACGGCGAGGTTGATGTCGTTGCCGTTGATCAGCATCTTGTTGACGGTGTCATAGGTGACCGTGGCCGGGCTGGTGATGTCGTCGGTGCCGTACAGCCAGAGAATCGCCCCCGGCAGCGTCGAGTTCTCCAGCCTGCCCTGGTTTTCCGCGTAGAACCGCTTGTTCTCGGGCAGCGAGTTCGGGGTGTCGCCGCGAACACCGGGGTAGGTGGTCAGCCGGTGTGCCGGCGACGCGTTCAGGTAGTGCTGGATGTCCCGTTTGACCAGGGCGTTGAGATCGTCCAGGCAGGTACGCCAGTTGTCGCGGTAGAACCTCAGCATGTTGGAGCCGTAGATCGTGGCGGGGTCGATGTCGTAGCCCGCGTACCGTTCGGTCCTGGTGAAGTAGATGGTCTCCGCGTTGGCGAAGACGAGTTGCTCGATCTGGTGCTCCGTTGGCGGGAGCCCCGATCGCGCAGCCGCCTCGATGTCGTTCCACAGGACCCGGTTCATGGCGGGCACGTCCGGTACCGGGGCGAGGGCGATGGTGCCGCGGTACTCCAGGTCGGGGTCGGCCATGGTGGCCCGGTCGGCGTAGTACGCGGCGGCCAGGGCGGCGAAGCCACCCTCCGACCAGCCCGCCGGCACCCACTGACCCGACAGTCGGTCACCGAGGAGCCGCTGCGCGGCCACCGCGGCGAAGACCATCGAGTTTCCCTCGCTGGACAGCTCGTAGTAGCCGTGCCCCTCCGGGACACCCTCGGCCACCGGGCCGAGTCCCTCGTAGTCCGGGGCGACCACGGCGATGTTCATCTTCAGGATGGACGCCAGCAGGGGAGCGTTCGGCCCGTCGGCCCACCGGCCGTGCTCCTGCAGTTGCACGCTCGGCGCGCACTCCGGAGCCCACCCGACGGTGCCGTGCCCCCACACCACGAGTGGCCACCCACCGGCCGGTGGTGCCTGCGTGGGCAGGAACAGCATGGCGGTGGCGTTGATCTGGCCGCCCCGGATTCCGGGCATGCGGTAGACGACGAGTTGACCGTCGGCCACGTCGGCGATCACCGATGGCACGTTACGCAGCGGCGTGGGGGTGCCGACCACGTCGCCGTCGGCGGCCGTCTCGACGGTGCCGGTCGGACCACCATCGGCACCCCACGCGGGGGCGACGGGGATCAACAACCCCACCAGCAGCACGACGAGCGGGAATCCGCGTCGGACACGACCACGCCGTCCGGGTGATCCGATGGGGCAACTGGTCATCGTGCTCCCGTCGTCGTGAGTTCCCGAGACCGTCCCAGGCAGGGCGTCATGCTCCACCGCCAGCGACGTGACCCGTCGTGTCGTCCGAGCACCACCACAGGGCCCCGGGCAGCCGGGAGGACGTGGCCGTGACGTGTGCCGGATCGGCAGGCCGGACCCCCGCGCGACGAGCCTCCGGTTCCGGTGCCTACGGGTCGAGAATAGGCCCGCGCGGTCAGGTCAGAGGTGGTTTTCCCGGGCCGGCCCGGGACCGGCAACGACCGGCCCGTCCGACTCCATGACCACCCACCGGGCCTGACCCCAGCAGCAGAGGGGAAGCCCTACCCGGCCAGGCCCGTCACCGGCAGCGGGAACCCATGACGTCTGCCCTACCTCCCGGGTTTCCTCACCTGCCAGGTAGCCGGCAGGGTTCAGCCCCGGCGTCCGGCGTCGATCCGAGGCCCGGTAGGTGGGAGGGGCACCACCCCCGGTTCCGTCGCTGGACGGTGGACGCATGCCGCTTGACCAGTCACTTGTATTTTGCAAGTATGGCCCGCATGAGCCTCTTCATCACCTGCCCGGTCGAGAGCGTCGAGCGCGCAACCGCCTTCTACACCGCCCTCGGCTGGACCCTCAACGCCGAGATGTCCGACCACAACGTGTCGTGCTTCGCGATCGCCCCCGAGCAGTACGTCATGCTCGGCAGCCGCGAGATGTACGCGAGCGTCGGCGGAGTCGAAGAGTTGATCGGCGGACCTCAGACGCCCTCGAAGGTCACGGTCTCGTTCGACCTGGGCAGCCGGGAGGCGGTCGACGAACTCGTCAACCGCGCCGGCGCCGCCGGCGGGCGGATCGGTGACACCGACGACTACCCCTTCATGTACCAGCGCCAGTTCGACGACCCCGACGGCTACCACTACTCACCGTTTTGGATGAAGGCGGACGCCGACCCGACCGCGTGAGTGACCTCGCTGCGGCCCTCGACATCGTCGGAGCACGGTGGGCCCTGCTCATTGTGGAACGGCTGCTCGACGGGCCACAACGCTACGGCGATCTGCAGCGTGACCTCGGCGTACCGACCAACATGCTCGCGATACGCCTGCGCGAGCTCGAAGCGGCCGGCGTGCTGATCCGCCTGCCCCTTCACCACAACACCCGGGCCTACGCGCTGACCGATCGCGGGTTCGCCTTACGCGAGGCGATCGTCGCACTCGGCAACTGGGGCAGGCGCGACTCCTGATACGGCACCGCCGTCCGGGATCATGGCTGATCGTCCACAGGAGGCAGAGCATGCAGGGCACGGGAGAGAGATGACTGCTACCGCAGGCGGTCCGATGGTACGAGACATGACGCCGCGTCAAGCGGTCGACGTACGGGCGCACCGCTGGCTGATGATCGTGGGGGCACTCCTCACCGCTGGCGCACTCCTGCTGTTGTCGCTTCTCCCTGACCCGCCCGCCGAAGCGGTCGCGATGACAGCGTGGGTCGAACGCGGCCACCCGCTACTGATGTGGAGCAACGAACTGCTGTTCTTCGCGGTCATCTGCTGGGGAGCCGGTGCACGTGGTCTCGTCAGCGCAGGCCTGGCCGGCCCGTCGGCGCGGATCGACGTGGGAAGGACCGCTCTCACGGTTGCGCTCGTCGCGCTTGTCGTCGTACTGCTCGCGGTGGGGCGTCTGGTCTACCCGGTGTTTGAGATCGACCTGTCAGCCGAGGTCGTAGCCCTGCTCGTCAGCTCGACGTTCGGCGCCCTGCATGTGGCGTTCCTGGGTTTCGCCGTCGCTGCGGTGACGCTCGGCTGGTCGACACGCGCCGCACTGGCCGGGCGAGCTGTCGGCATCGTTGCCGCAGCCGTATTCGTCGTGGGCTCCTTCCCCTGGTTGACACCGAACTGGTGGAACTCGGTGGTCCCGGTGCTGACCGCCGCCTGGGGCGTGTTTCTCGCCTGCGTAACCCGCACCGAGTAATCCGGCGACGCCACGGAAGGGACGAGCGCCGGGCAGGTCGCCGATGCCGTGGAGATTCGCGGCGCTCACGGCAGGCTGCCGGTCAGCGGGTGCACTCCAGCAGCACCCAGACGTCGAACCCGCCGGGCCAGGTGTAGCTGTCGATCAGCACGCAGTCGCCGAATCCGGCGTCGTCCGCTTTGATCAGGGCCTGTTGGTAGGCGTAGTAGTAGGCCAGGCCCATGCTGCTGGAGTCCTCTCCGCTGAACTGCCGGGTCTCGACGGCGGACCCGCTGGCTGCGGCGGAGGGTGCGGCACCGAGCACAGCTACCGATACGGTCAGTAGCGTTGCGGTCACCATTCGCTTCATCACCGCTTCAGGGTGGGCCGCACTCGATGTGATCGCCATTTGCCGGAGCGAACCCACCCCCGCGCCGACTACCGCTCAACCGCCCTCGGCCCGGACGCCGTCGGCGTTGCCGCACACCACGTTTCCCCCAGCCCGGGCGTGACCACCACGCCGTCGACCTGCAACCCGACGATCCGCCACCCGGCATCCAGATCAGCCTCGGCCACCCGTCGAGGAACGCCCCTGGTCGGCGAGGTCGATGGCCACCTCGGACAGGGGCTGGGCGACACACGTCAGGGTGTAACCGGCGGCCCGCTGCTGCGGGGTGAGACAGTTCGGCCCGCCCACCACGACGTCGCCACGGCGAAGCCGCACGACGCACTCGCCGCAGGTGCCGACGGTGCAGGAGAACGGCAGGTCGATCCCGGCGGCGAGACCCGCGTCGAGCAGACTCTGACCGGGCTCGACAGTCCCCGAACCGACGGGCTGCCCGGCCGCCTCCACGGTCATCGGCTGCGGCGTGGTCGTCACGATCGTGGTGCCGGCACCCGAGGTGTACGTCTCATGGTGCACCCGCGCGTCCGGAACGCCGAGGCCCGCGAGCACCTTCCGTACGGTGCCCATGAGCGCCTCGGGGCCGCAGACGTAGTAGTGGGCGTCGGCGGCCGGCGAACGGCCGGTGAACCAGTCCACCAGGCGGTCCGCGTCGAGGCGGCCGTCCCGACTGGTCAGGACGGGGGTGACGGACAACCGGTCGGGATGCTCCGCAGCCAGCCGGTCGAGGTCGGCGGCGAAGATGACCTCGCCTGCGTCCCGGCTGCTGTAGAGCAGCGCGATCCGGTCGCGGCCGGACCGGTCGGCGAGCCGCGTACGGATCATGCTCATCATCGGCGTCACACCGCTGCCGGCGGCGACGAACAGCATCTCGGTCGGCGGCTCGGCCCCGATGTGGAACGTCCCGGACGGGCCGTGCAGGCCTAGGTGGTCCCCGACGCGCAGCACCCGGTGCACGTGGCCAGAGAGCCGACCCCCCTCGACATGCTTGACGGTGACCTCCAGCCGCGGCGTCCCCGGCGCGGACGAGGCCGAATAGGCCCGTCGGACCGGGCGGCCGTCGACATCGACGACGAGCGTGAAGTACTGGCCGGGCCGGAACGCGAAACCGCCGGGCCGCCCGGCGGCGTCTTCGAGGACGAGCGTGACGGTGGTCGGCGTCTCCCGCCGCATCTCCACGACGCGCACCTCCCGCAGCGGACTTCCGGCCCGGTCGCCGGCGGTCTGTCGCCCGTCCGCGATGTCGGCGTAGCCCTCCTTCCGCAGCCCGGAGCGGTAGGCGCGGCGCATCACCACCCGCAGCAACCGCGACAGCCCCGGGATCGCGCCGATGACCCTGAGCAGCGCCGCAGGCGGCCCGCCCGGCACGCCCGCCGAGTTCGCGGCGAGATGCTCCAACGCGATCATGGTGAGATCCGGCGCGGCCCCGCGGTCGAGGTGCGTGCCGGGATGCCACAGCCGGGCCCGGGCCACCGCGTCGTTGCCGACCACCTCGGCGTGCTCGACGTCGATGACGAGCGCCGCATGTGGTGGCAGCCCGCGCAGCGCTAGGGTCCGTAGCAGTGCCGGGTCGTCGGTTACCACGCCGCGCCCGCGTACGTGCAGCACCCCGCTGCGGCCGGGAACGAGCGCGGCGAAGGCGAGCCGCTCGTCCTGCAACAGGTTGTGCAGCGTGTCGGCACGCTTGTTGCCCCTACGGTCCGGGAGCACGAGCGTCCGACCGTCGA
This sequence comes from Micromonospora sp., assembly GCF_048594385.1. Lineage (NCBI taxonomy): Bacteria > Bacillati > Actinomycetota > Actinomycetes > Micromonosporales > Micromonosporaceae > Micromonospora > Micromonospora sp. The sequence continues at coordinate 17,568 of NZ_JBMDWU010000121.1, forward strand.
GTACCCGGACCACCGTCCCCCGGTCGCCTCGGGGACTGGTGTCGCTGCCACCCTCGGTGTCCCAGCTCGACAGCGCGAGGAACGGCGCTGCGGCCAGGAAGCCGGCCACACCGGGCGCCCCCAGCGGCTCGTCGACGGCGATCTCCGGCGCCGGCGCGGCCTTCGCGGGTGGTTGCCACAGGCCGGAACGGAGAATGGCCTGCGCGCAGTGCACCCACGCCTGCCTGATCGCCACCGTGGTCCGTGCTCCCTGCTGGGAGATGACCGTGCCGTTGACGCGCAGGACCTCGCCGACGCCAGGCAGCAGGAAGAACATCGACGCCGGCCCGGGGGCGGCGTCGGCCTCGGGAAGGGCGAACGAGATCCGCGTGGGCGAGTGGACGCGGGCGAACCCGGCGACGCCACCGACGAACGTCGTCCGGCTCGTGCCGTCGGTGCCGCGGTAGCCGAACGCCGCGACCGGACTGCGGGCCAGGACGCTGCGGCAGCCCGCGTCGAGGGCGTCGACCTCCTTGAGCATGACCATGGACGGCGGGCGGCCGACAAGCGCCTCGACCTCGTCCACGGTCGTGAGTCGATGCAGCACGACGGTTCCTCTCAGTCGGGCGCGGGGTGAACCACGTAGCCGGCGAAGGTGTCGTCGGTTGTCGGTGCACCGCATCGACGAGACCTTGTTTCAGCAGCTCAGAGCAATATTATGAGCAATAGCTCAGCTCTTTGCCTACTCGCTTTCCGTGCCCCGGAAGGACCATCGGATGCCGTCAGCCGACCGTCGTCTCCAGCCTCGTCGTGAGCCCCGCCAGGTGCGGGCCGAACTCACCCGGGAGCGCATCCTGGCCGCCGCTGCTCACATTTTCAGCGAGTACGGCTACGCCGCCGGCACCACGAACCGCATCGCCGAACGGGCCCGGATCTCCATCGGATCGCTGTACCAGTACTTCCCGAACAAAGACGCGATCCTCGCCGCGCTGCTGGTGCGGCACATCGACCGCGGCACCTGGACCCAGGCCGACGAACTCGACCTGTCCCCGGGCACCCTCGCGGCGACAGTCCGGGCCCTGGTCCGCGACGCGATCGACAACCACAGCGAGGACCCACAGCTGCTACGCATCATGATGGAGGAGGCACCGCTGTCGCAGGAGCTGCTCGACACCGTCGACCGGCACGGCAAGCAACGCGTCGCCCAGATCCGCGACCTACTCGCCCGGCACCCGGACGTCCGCGTGACCGACCTCGACACGGCAGCCGAACTCATCGTGCTCACCGTAGAGATCAACACGCACAAGCTGATGGCCGATCCCCGGCCGATCCCGGTCGAACGATTCGAGCGTGAGCTGGCAAACATGGTCACCCGCTACCTGCGCGGCGATCGGCACGGGGAATGACTGCCAGCGGTGTGCAACGGGCTGGGTGAGCCGTTGTGAGGGTCCCCCGGTAGCTCGGAGGCTTTGGTCTGCCCCGGGTTGACCGAACCCTCCGGCGAACCGGGGGACCTCACGTCCGGGTGAGATCGGCGCGTTCCACTTCCCAACAGGTCCCGATGGTGTTTCAGGCCGGCGGGGCGTGTCGGATTGATGGAGGGCTCAGCGACCAGCTCGCGAGCAGGTTCAAGGCGCGTTGGGAGGGTGAATTGGGTTCGGTGCTGTAGAGGAACACGGTGGTCTCTTTGTCGCCGGGCAAAGTGAGTGTTTCGTAGTCGATCGACAGGTCGCCGACGACCGGGTGGCGAAGTCGCTTGGTCCCGTAAGTGCGCTGGTAGACCCGGTGCTCGTTCCACCATTGGTCGAACTCGTGACTCTGAGTGCGTAGCTCGTCGATGAGCTCGGTTTGCGTTCGGTCGTTCGGACGGGCGCCGAACTCGAGGCGCAGGCTCTCCACGGCAGCTCTTGCCTGCTGGTCCCAGTCGACGAACAGTTCCCGGGCTGCGGGGTCGAGGAGTATCCAGCGGGCGTAGTTCCGCTCGCGTGCTGGCATCCGCTCGAAGTCGGCGAACAGCGCCCGAGCCAGCCGGTTCGCAGCCAGCACGTGGCTGCCACGGCCGAGGACGAGTACCGGCACCGTGTCGAGGCTGTCCAGGAGCTGCTGCACGCCGGGCCGAATCCGTTGCACCCCCGACACGACTCCCCTTGTGCGACCGCGCGGCGATTCGGTCGAGCCGACGCCGATGAGGTTCTCGAGGTGGCTCCGGCCGGCCGGATCGAGGTTGAGCGCGCGTGCGAGCGCATCGATCACCGCCGGCGAAGGCACGATGCGACGCCCCTGCTCGAGGCGGGCGTAGTAATCCGTCGAGACCCCGGCGAGCAGCGCCACCTCTTCGCGGCGCAGGCCGGGCACGCGGCGCACGCGGGCGTCTGTCGGTAGTCCGGCTCGCTGCGGGTCCTGTTGGCTGCGCGCCCGTCGCAGGAAGTCGGCGAGCTCGCGATTGATGGCGGGCATGGGCCGATTCTGCCTCGCGGGCCGGCGGGCCGGGTGGACCTAGGAGTCCTAGGCAGCGCGTTCCCAGGTCTCGAAGGGCTCGAGATGACCGCCCACGACGGCCGCACAACGGACACAGTCGAACTCATACCGATTTCGCCGAACGGCTCGGCGAGACGACACCTCCCGGAAGGACCCCCATGAGCATCCCCACCGATCGCCCGGCCACCTGGTTCGTGACCGGTACGTCGCACGGCCTCGGCCTGGAACTGGCTGTTCAGGTACTACAGCGCGGTGACAACCTCGCCGCCACCACCCGTACCGTCGAGCGCCTGACGACTGCGCTCGACGGCCGCGTGGACACCTCAAAGCTGCTCGCCCTCAACGTCGACCTCCGTGACTCCGACGCCGTCGGACGCGCGGTCGAGGAGACCGTCTCTCGCTTCGGCGGCCTCGACGTGGTCGTCAACAATGCCGGCTACGGCTACCTCGGTGCCGTTGAGGAGGCCAGCCCGGTCGACGTCCGCAACATGCTCGACGTGCAGGTCGTCGGAGTCTGGAACGTCCTGCGCGCCGCCTTGCCGGTCATGCGAGGCCAGCGCAGCGGCCATGTCGTCACCGTGTCATCCGTTCTGGGTCTCACCGCCGTGCCGGGCTGGGCGCTGTACTGCGCCGGCAAGTTCGCCGTGGAAGGGATCAGCGAGGCGTTGGCGGCCGAGGTCGCGGACTTCAACGTCGAGGTCACCATCGTCGAACCGGGCTATCTCCGCACCGATTTCCTGACCACCGACGCACTGGCACTGCCCGCGGCGCCCTCGGACGCCTACCCGGCCATCCGCGAGATGGTGCAGAGTCACCTCGATCTGCAGGGCAACCAGCTCGGCGACCCCGTCAAAGCCGCCGAGCGGATGATCGAGAAGGTCGTCGACGGGGGAGGGCCCCTGCGCCTGGTGCTGGGATCGGACTCCCACGCGTACGCCACAGCGAAAGTTGAAGCCCTGCGAGCGAATCTCGATGCCGCCCGCGACACCGCGGCTGCCACTGATCACCCCAGCGCCTGAACCGCCTTCCCGGCCGCGACGCCTGACGGGGAGAAGAGCGACCATGAACTGCCAACGCCGGCTGAACTTGGCTCTGGCACACGTTCTGCGATTGATCTTGTTGATGGCTGTGCATCAGGCGCAGGAAGTCGTTCATCCGGCGCAGCCCGCACCGCGACTGTAGCCGCTGGAGACGTCGGCGAGTCGGCGAGGTTCTGAACGCGCAGGGGTGCGTTCGGGAGAAGGTCACCCACGCCAGCGGTGCGGGCCTCGGTGATGCCGTGCATCGAGTCGGGACGTGCCCCGTCGCAGAGCAGCAAGCGGCCGGGCGGGTCACAGATCTTGGTCGACTCCTGCCTTGCCGGGAATCCCGCCCCGCTGCCTTCCTCCGTGCGGGCCGCCAGGCCATGATCAAGAAGCCGGATGCGTTGGGTCACTGACACTGGTCTGCCCCTGTCTGGTTCCGCCGAAGGAAACGTGTGGTTCCCGAGCTGCGGCGCTCCGGACATCACCTCTCAGGCGGTTCCGGTAACGTCATCGACGATCATCAATGTGACGAGGTGGGTGCCGTGCTGGTTACCGCCGCAGCCGACCCGAAGGAGAAGACGGTGGACGCAAGAATGATCGTCGCGACCGGTGCCGTGCTTGGTGTGCTGGGCCTGCTCGGAGCACCCGGCTCGCCGGCCGTCGCCAAGGAACAGCCGCGCAACTGCGCGGTCAACGTGGACACCCGCGTACTGCGCTGCGCCGATACCGAAACGCAAGCGCTGCGCGCGGTGGGGGCTACGCAGGCCAGCGTTGTCATCGCCCGCACCTACGACGGTACGGGCTTCAGCGGCGCGCTGCTGACCTGGGCTCAGAACGGCAGCTGCACCCCTGAGTACGACGCCGAGTTGCAGTGGGATGACCTGCGGACGACTAGCGGGGGCAACTGGAACAACCGGATCAAATCGGTGCGCACCTACAACCAGTGCGACGTCAAATTCTTCGACGGGATCAACTTCACCGGTGCCCAGTCAGTCTGGATCGATGAAGCCTCCAACCTCGCGACCATCGGCGACGGCTGGAACAACCGGGCTGGCTCGATCAAATTCTCCTGATCGTCTGGCAGCCGACGGTGAAGGGCAAAGGGCCCCACCGATCCGGCCCGCCACGAGGTCACCGCCACGGCTTGCCACCAACCGGAACGAGCACGCCGAAGGCCCGCACCAAGCACCGTCAACGAGCAGTCGGAGACCGTGCTCGTCAACCAGCGGCGGCCCCGGAGCACCACCGACCCCAGGGCCGCCGCTGTGGCCCGTGCCATCGGGTCGAAACAGATTTCCCACGTTCCAGGTCATGACGATCAGGTCGTGGGCAGCGTCGCTCCCCTGAATCCAGGTCCGCTGCCAGCTCGAGAACCGCACTCTAGGACCCGACTCGCTCCGGTTGCCCCTACGTCGCCATGTCGACATGACCGGGTAGTCAGTGACAGTCAGGTGGGTGTCCGGCCGACAGGGGGCACTTCAGCCGATGGCCTCGATGAGTCGCTGGATGTCGACACTCTCTTTGCGACGACCGGTTCAGGGAGCTCATGGGTCGCAGGACGGGGGGCCGGGTTCGTCGGGGGCGTACCGCTTCCATTCCGCCCCGGTGGGTGGGCCGTGCCGGGCGCACAACTCCGCGTACGCGACCCGGGGCGCCGGCACGTACCAGTCCCGGGTCTGGAAGACCTCGTCCACCGACTCCACCAGGACGCCGTCGGCGCTCACCGCCAGGCCCGCGATCCGGGACGGGTGGCCGGTGCGGGTGGCGAGCAGGCGTGCGGTGGCGATCTCCCAGAAGCGGATCGTGCCGGGTTCGCGGAACGCTCCGTCGCTCACGGCGAGGACCGACCCGTCGGCGATGAACGCCAGGGCCGTCACCTCCTTCGCGTCGTTGGTCTGCAACCGGGTGAGCAGGGCACCGGTGCCGGTGTCCCGGATCTCGACCGGTCCGTCACGGCTGCCCGTCGCGAACCGGGTACCTGCGGGATCCAGTGCCAGTGCGCTGACCGGGTACCGGTAGGTGGTGCGGTAGTCGTGGATCAGCGTTCCGGTGTCCGCGTCGTAGAACCGGACACCGGATTCGCTGCCCACGGTGACCAGGGAACCGTCGGGGGCGAAGATCGCCTCGTGGACGAAGAAGTCGCCGCCGGTACGGATGAGCTGGGTCAGCCGCCCGGTGGCGATGTCCCAGATCCGGACCCGGTCGTCACTGCCGGAGGCGGCCACGCGGGTGCCGTCGGGGCTGATCGTCAGACTCGCGATGTAGTCGCTGTCGGTGCTCATCGGACCGGCGATCTGCCTACCCGAGCGCGGATCCCACACCCGTATGCGATTGCCGGCCCCGGCCGCGACGACCCGCCGGTCAGGGTCGGTGGCGACGTGTGACACCGCTCCGACGGAACCTGGCAGCGGTACCCCGTAGGGCTGATCGGTCGTCGCCTCCCAGAGGCGGAGGTTGTTCTCGCCGTCGACGGTGGCCGTCAGGTTCGACGTCCCGGCCGTGGCGACGGGCAGCGTTCGCCCGCCGTCGAGTGGCCGCGCAGCGGTGGTCGGCGCGCCGGTGGTCGAGTCCCACAGCCGGATCCGGCCGTCGGCACCGCCGGTGGCGAGGACGCGACCGCCGGCGTTGAACGACACCGACCACACCGTTGCGCCGTGGCCGGTGATCGGCGGACCCACCGGCACCCGTGTGGCCGGGTTCCATAGACGGGCCGTCCGGTCGATGCCGGCGGCCGCCACCCGGGTGCCGCCCGGGCTGACCGCCACGGTGAGCACCGGCTCGGAGCCGGCGGGCAGGTCGGCGGACCGGCGTCTACCGACGTCCCACAGGGTGACGTCGCCTCGGTCACCCCCCGTCACGAGTTTCGTCCCGGTGGGGTCGAAGGCCAGGGCACGGATCGAACTCCGGGTCGTGATCGGGGAGCCGACGGCCCGGCCGGTATGCGGGTCGCGGAGAACCACCGTCTCGTCGTCGGCGGCGGATGCGAGCCACTTGCCGTCCGGGCTGAACGCCACCGCCTGCACCCGGGTGGAATGCGCGACCGAGGCGATCTGCTCGCCGGTACCGCGGTTCCAGAGCCGGACGGTTCCGTCCCACCCGGCCGACGCCAGACGGGTGCCGTCGGGGGCGAACGCCACCGAGCTGACCCGGTCGGTGTGACCGGTGAGCGGTCCGCCGGTGGGCTGCGCCGTCGTGGTGTCCCACAGCCGGATGGTGCCGTCCGCCGCGGCCGACGCCAGCACCGTCCCGGCCGGGTCGTACGCCACGGCGGTGACCGCCCCGGTGTGCCCGGCCGGTGGCGCGGCAGCGGGCCCCTCGGCTGCCGTCTGCCAGACCCTGCCGGTTGCCGCCTGCCAGAACCGGACGGTGCCGTCTTCGCCACCGGACGCCAGTTGCCGGCCATCCGGCGAGAACGACACGGCGTGGACTGCGCCGGAGTGACCGACGAAGCCGGACTGCCCCTCGGTGAGGCGCGCGGCCAGGGCGTCCCCGGCCTCGGCGGTGGGTGCCTGCTTCCAGGCGGCGACCGCGAGTCGGCGGGCGGTCACCGGCTGCGTGCCGTCGATGCTGCCACTCTGCGCCGCGAGCTGCCGGGACAGGGCGATGGCATGCTGCTCGTTCGCGTTCCTGGCGTAGCGGAGCGCGGCGACTGCGGCGACCGTGGCGACGAGGGTCAGCACGCACAGGCCGGCCAGCAGGGTCCGGCGTGCCCGGGTCGCCCGCCTGGCGGCCCGCTCGCTGGCGGCGAGGAAGACGGTCAGGTCCTGGGGCAGTCGCCGGTTGGCCGACCAGTCCCGTCCTTCGCCGAGGTCCCGGCCGCGGAGCAGTTCGGCGGGCTCGCGCCGGTCGGACCAGCGGTGCTGCTTCTCCTCGACGCGCTGCAGCCACTGCTGGAACTGCTCGTCGCTGCGCACCCAGCTGCGCAGCGTGGCCCAGTCACGGATCAGGGCGTCGTGCGCCAGCTCGGCGACCGGTTCGGCACCGGGTGCCGGGGCACTGGTCACCACCAGCCGCTGGGCGGTGAGGACCGCCAACACGTCGTCGGCGTCGCCCGCCAGCTCCCGCAGCTCGGACAACCGACGCCGGCGGCGCACGGCGGGGATGTGGTGCGCAGCGTCGGCCGGGCGGACGAGCGCCGTCAGGACGTCCCGGCTGGCGACCTGCGGGAGACCGGTGACAGTCTGGTCGCACCAGGCCGTGATGCTGCCACGCAGGCCCCCGAACCTCTCGTACGCGCGGTGCGTCAGAACCCCGTCCTCCTGGCTCTCCCACAGCTGCTTCAGCGCCACCTCCAGCAGCGGCAGGACTGCCGTGGCCGCCCGGGGATCGGCGGCGAGGACGTCGTCGATGATCCGTTCCGGCAGGCCGTCCTGCAGCCGCGCGCCGCCCGCAGCGGCCGGTGCTTCGATGATGTCGTGCAGTTCGGCGCGAGTGAGCGTGGCCGGGATGTTGATGATTCCCGGGCCGACGAGCTCGAGCAGGGCGGGCGCTTCGGCGGCCAGCCGGGGGTAGAAGTCGTCCCGCATGACCAGCAGCACGGTGCGTCCCGGCCGCCCGGCGGCGGCGACCAGACCGTCGAGGACCGGCCCCGCCGCGGGCGTGATGAGCACGTCCTCGAACTGGTCGATCACCAGCAACTCGTGTTCCCCGAGCGGGAAACCCGCATCGTCCGGCCTGACCACGATCGTCGACCACGTTGCGCTGCCCGGCAGCCGTCCCCCTGCGAGCGCCGGGAGGACACCCGCCTGGACGAGCGACGACTTCCCGGCGCCGGACGGGCCGAGCAGCAACAGCAGCGGTGGCCGGTCGGCCAGCGCGGCCACGACCCGGTCGACGGCGCCGGCCCGGCCGTGGAAGACCCCGGCGTGTTCCGGCCCGAACGGGTCCAGTCCCCGGTACGGGCAGGAATCGGACACCACCAGCGCGGGCCAGGCCGACCGCAGGGCCGCGACGGACGTCGCATACCCGATGCCGGTGCCCCGGTCGAGCGCGTCCGGGCGGGTCACCGCAGACACCATGCCGATCACCGCGTCGGCGCTGTCGTCCCACACTGGGCTGCCGCTGAACCCCTGGGTCAGGTCGTTGGCTGCGGTGAGCTGCAGCAGCGCCGGTTGCAGCAGGTCACCGGCCCGCCCGTACCCGAAGTGGCCGCCGGGACCGGCCTGGGCCGGGAAACCGAAGGACCGCACCCGGTTCCCCCGCCGGCCGCCGGACCCGGCCAGGGGGAGCGGTCGCAGACCCCCAGGGACCGAATCCAGCCGTACGAGGGCGATGTCGTCGCCGTCCGGCGGCTGCCAGCCGTCGGCCAGCACCCGGCCGCCCACCATCGGGATGCCCGCCGCCTGCGGGAAGCGCAGCCGCACCGGGTCGCCGATCCGGGCTCCTGCCGCCAGCACCACGTGCGCGCAGCTGACCAGGACGTCCTCGGCGATCAGGAAGCCCGCCCCGGCCGCGGAGTCCCGCGCGTCGAGGATCTGGGCCACGCTGCTGGACCACCGCAGGTCGACGGCATCGGTCACGCGATGTCCACGCTGCCCGATTCCTCCTGCACCAGGACCTCCGGCCCGTCCCGCCGCCACTTCATCTTGACCTTGAGATTGCCGCTCATCGCTGTCTTGGTGATCACCGCGCCGGCCTGGGCGGACAGCGCGATTCCGAACTCGACCTCCAGTTCGGCCGGCTTGGCCCGGCTGAGCTGGTCGAGCAGGACCTGGGCGGCGTCGACCACCGGCTCCAACAGGTCCTGCAGGGTCGCGGACATCTCGTGCACCCGGTCGCCGACGCGACCGGCCTTCACCGGGCCACCGGCGGTGTCCACCTCGGCCGACTCGACCAGGACGACGCCGCCCCCGGCGAGCGGTATCCGAGCAAGCTCAGTCATCGACACCCCTTCACTTCTCGGACTCAAGTACACGCCAGGGCTTGGGGAAGAAAGCCCAATGACCGTTGACGTACGTCAGACCGTTGTACGCCATCCCGTGCTCCTCGCCGGGAACCACCATGTCGATGGAGTAGATCGTCAGTCCAGGCCGCAACTGGTCCTTGATCTCCTCGTACCCGCCCGGGAAGTTGGCCTGGGCGTCCTTCCCCCAGGCCCGCAGTTCCTCGGTGGTCGCACCCCAGACCCGTACCTCCGTCTGGTCCGGCTTGGCGAACGGCGCCGCCGTGGGCGGCATCGAGGCCCAGAGGCCCTTCTCGTAGAAGCGCTGCGCCCGCTCGGCGAAGGCCGGCTCGAACAGCGCCTGATAGTCCGCGGTCGTCGGGCGCAGGGAGGCGACCAGCGCGGGATCGCCGTGCGCGGCGAGCTCTGCCATCAAGGCTCGGGCGCCCTGCTTGTCGCCAGGATAGGCGGCCTGCACGGAGACGACGGCGGGCTCCGAGGACGGGCCGGCGGGGCCGTCGTCCACAGCGGAACAACCACCGACGGCGACAAGCAGGGCCGCGGCGGCCAAACTCCACAACGCCCGAAACGCCTTTCGACTCCACACCATGATGACTCCCAAGCGAGGCGACGCGCGCAACAGTGGCATGGCTCTGAGATCAAAGTGCGCTCAGCTCGCGATTCGCCACTGTCGACAATCAGACGCCCTGGGCGCGGCCGGCGGCTGCCCGGCAGGGGGCTCAGACCGCCGGACCGAAGCCGGGCGACGACCTCGTAGCGGCAGTGGTCGCCCTGGTGGAGCCCTACGGTCACGCCGTAACGGCCCTCGACCGTCTCCAGGTCGACGTGCCGGACGCCGTCCGACCGTCCAGCAGACTGAGCGAGGGGCCTACCGCATCCAGGCATCCCGGCCGGTCATCCGCCGCAGGGCCACGGGCGCGGTACCGCTGATCGTGAGCAGCCGGACGGCGTCGGTGGGCACTCGGAACGCGCCGTCGCAGAAGGCCACGACCTCGACGCCCTCGGGCAGTTGAAGACCGGGGGAACCTCAGGTCGAACGGCAGGTGCTCATGACGGCGGCCATAACGTATGCCAGGATCAACGCTGGCGACTGGAGCAGGTGAGCCTCGCCAGGGACCTGGCGCTCAGCGTCCTTATGCCACGCCGCCTCGGTTGGAGGCGTGCTCGCTTTCATCGAAGGAGCCCGTGCGTGAGGGACTTCGCCGCGCTGCACCGCACTGCTGCGCCCCTCGTCCTACCGAACGTATGGGATGTCGCCTCGGCCCGCTGCCTTGTCGACGCCGGCTTCCCGGCGCTCGGCACAACCAGCCTCGGCATTGCTGCTGCCAACGGCCTGCGCGACGGTGTCAACGCCACCGACGACCAGACGCTGCGCCTCACGCGCAGCCTGGCGACGATCCCGGCCCACATCACCGTCGACATCGAGACCGGCTCGGTCGCCACCGCGGCTGCGGTGGCGGCAGCCGGTGCCGTCGGCGTGAACATGGAGGACGCGATGGGCCCGGCCACGGCGCACGCGGCACTGATCAGGTCGGTGAAGCGGGAAGTGCCGGGTCTGTTCGTCAACGCCCGCACCGACACCTACTGGCAGCGTTCCGGCGACCTGGCTGAGACCCTGCGCCGGATACGGCTCTACGCCGACGCCGGTGCCGATGCCGTGTTCGTCCCCGGGGTAGCGGAGTCGGCCGACATCGCCGCCGTCGTGGCGGCGGTCGACGTACCGGTCAACGTCCTGTTCCTGCCCGGACGACACACCGTCGCCACCCTGACCGAGCTCGGCGTAAGACGGATCAGCACCGGCTCCCTGCTGTTCCGCGCCGCTCTTGCCGCATCCGTGCAGACGGCTCTGGCCGTCCGCGACGGCCTCACCGTCGGCACGGACCTTCCCTCCTACGCAGAGGTCAACGCGGAACCCGACGTGCGCCGCGGCTGGCCGGAGAGCGACGAGACGGAAGGTCACTCCCGGTAGACGACACGAACGCCACTCCGGCGGGTTCTCGCCAGGGTTGTCGTGCTCTTCTTGGGCCCGCTGTCGCGGCCGAGGACGCGCATGTCGCCGGTGCAGTGGCCCCGCGCGCTGCGCCAACGCCCGATCACTGCGTTACTCGGCGTCCTGCACCGACTCTGCCCGGACCATGCGGGGGGCCGGCACCGGTTCCTGCTCCTTGGCGGAACCCTCGACGGGCGTGGTGCGGTCGAGTCGCCGCACCGACGCCCCCAGGGGCGACAGGTAGGCAAGACCGGCAACCAACAGCCTGAGCAGCGCACCGATGGCGATCACCAGATAGAAGTTGTGAAAGGTCGTCTCGATAACGCCGGCCACCATCGCTGAAACGGGGATGGAGGCGAAGGCCAGCATCCGGGTTGTCGCCACCACCCGTCCCAGGAGTTCGTTGGGTACGATCTTCTGTCGAAGCGTGAACCAGGCGACCGGGTTGATGGATCCGAGTGCATAGAGTAAACCCCAGACGATGGCGATGGCCACGGGGCTGTGCAACGGAATGAGGAAGAGCGTCACGAGGCCGGCCAGCGCCGTCGTGCCGATCAGCACCCGAGCAGGGGCGATCTGCCTGATCAACCTTCCCGCGACGGCCGCACCAAGAACCGCGCCGACCCCCTGAGCGGCCAGGACGATGCCAATGACGTCGGGGGAGAGCTTCCGGTAACTCACCAGGTAGAAGATGAAGTTCGCCTGGATCAACCAGATGGCGAAGTTGGTCCCGGTGAACATCAGCGAGCCGGCCATCAGCACTTTGTTCTTGCGGAAGATGTAGGCCAACGCCTCCCTGATCTCGTTTGTCAGAGACGATCTGGCTGTCCTGGCGACCCGGGTCACAGCATCGGTGGCCCGAATTGCCAAGATTGCGAGTGCGGACACAAAGAAGGAGAGGGCGTTTACCAGGATGGTCACTTCGAACCCGGTCAGCGCGATCAGGCCGCCGGCGACCACGGGCCCGATCATGGTGGTGACGTTCTCACCAGACTGCAGCCATCCGTTGGCCTGTCCGAGGCGGTTCGGAGGAACGATCTGCGGTAGGAAGCTCTGAAAGGCGGGATGATAGATCGGCTCAACGCACGAGAGCGCGAAAGCAACCAGATAGATCGGCCAAATCACCTGCATGTCCATCACGACCAGCAGAGCGAGGCCGAGAGCTATCACCCCCGCCGTGGCGTCGCCCGCTATCAAGAGTCGCCGGCGGTCCCAACGGTCAGCGAAAACCCCACCCGGCAGAGACAGCAGCAAAAAGGGGAGATACTCGATCGCATAGAGCAGGCTGGTGCTCAACGCCGAGCCGGTGAGATGCAGCACGAGCAGGGGAAGAGCCAGTCGATAAACCCAGTTGCCCAAGGAGGACGTCACGGACGCTATGAGCAGCAGGTAATAGCGTCCACCCATGATGTCTCCCCTCGATGGAGCAGGGTCGGTGAGATTGGCCGGGCTCATAGTACATGCGGTGGAAGTGACCTGTGGGCGGCCGTGCCGGGAAGCTGCAGACCTTTGTGAAACCGGTGGTAGACGCGCGAAGCGCGCGGCCGGTGTGCGCTTGCCGATCTTGAATAGTCAGAGTCGTGACCGGGTTTGAGCGGTCGCCCGGTTGCGAGCGAGGGAGGCCGGACGGCACCGGATGCTCCTGAATCAGATCGTGGTGATCGCATGCAGTCAGTCCCGGGTGTCGCACCTCTGGCTTCTGGCGGCGCGGCGGTGGATGTTGCACCGGGAGGCAGCAATGCATCGTGATCGCTGACCTGGGGCAGCGGCCACCGCCGGATCGAGACACGTCCACGACGGACACTCGATCACGCGGTGGCCGCATCCCGCCTGTCCGGCCTCCACGAACGACACCTGCAACGGCCGGTTGCAGATCAGTGAGCGCTGGTGAGTTGGGCGGCTGTCGAACCCACCTGACGATCTGAACCACAGACGGTACATTCTTCCATGCGTACCCAGCGCTCGCTTTCGGTCATGGAGTAGTCGGTGAACTGGAGCTCCATGAGTCGTCCTGCGGCCACCGGCGGGGCTACGCCCGTGACCAGACGCGTGAGTTCCCCGATCAGGAAGCCGGTGGTCATCGTCACCAATGGGCAGAAGGCGGCGTTGTCCCCACCGATCTGTCGTCGACGCTTCTCTTCGAGCAGATCCCGGGATACGTCATCCGTTGCGAAAACCTGTTGACGCCAGCACTCCACGCAACCGGTCTGACCCGGCACGATGGTGAAGTAGATGGCGCGTTGAGTTTCCAAACCCCCCGTGAGCATCGGTATGCCGCGCATCACGCACGCTTCGTTCACCCAGTTGACGATTTCCATCTTGGGGCGGTCGGCCACCGATATGAGCACGTCGGCTCCATCGACGACCCTGAGCACGTCCTCGGTGGAGGTGACGCGCAGGCTCACGGGCTCGATCGTCATGCGTGGGTTGAATTGCCGTACCCGTTCGACCGCCAGCCCCAGCTTCTCCTGGCCGACATCGCTGTCCCGGTAGAGGATCTGCCTGTTCAGGTTGGAGATCTCAACCCGGTCGAACTCCACGGCCCGCACGAACCCGATTCCCATCGCAGCCATGTCGAGTAGAAGATGGGATCCGAGGCCGCCGAGCCCAAGGAGGGTGACACGGCAGTCGCGCAGCTTGCGTTGTTGGGCGTACTTGTTGTCGCTCATTCGGGCGAACGAGCCAAAGAAGTTGATGTTGCGTTCCCATCGACGCAATTCGTAGTCGTCGAGGATGCCGGCCGGAGTGACCGCTCCATTGAGCAGGAAGCCGGCACCGTCGAACTGCTCTACGGCCGCGACAACTTCTTCGCGCGTCACCTCGGGGAACGCCGCGGCAAGGTCGCGGTGCACCTCTGTGACCGTCCGGGTTCCGTCGAGCAGGGCCAACAGTGCACGGATCGCACCCGTAGGGTCCCTGATCTCGGTTACTTCCCCGAATCCTCCGATATAGATCGTCTCACCCGATCCGAAGACCGGCGACATGTGTTTCAGTTCGGGCTTGACATCGTCCTGCATGATCGACCACCTTCCGATGTTGTGATGACAGTCGGCCGTCGGTGGCCGACCGAACAGATCCCGCCGATGGAGATTGCGCTTCCACCGACGGGATCTGTCACTGGACAGGACGATGCCTGTCACGAGGCGCATCAGCCCTCGGCGGTGCCACCGGCGATGCTGGCCTTGCGGGTCGTCATGGCGACGTTCATGGTGATCCCTCCCTTCTGGTGATAGCTGGGTCTTCCGCCCCTCACAGAGCCGGGGGCGGAGGTATCGTGGCGGCTTCCGCCACCAGGGTGTGTAGCTGTGTGAGCCGTGTACGCAGAGCTTCCACGCTCTGCCGCAGGCAGCCTGGGTGTCTCGTCTGCACGCCGGTCGCGGCCAGCAGGTCCGCGGGTGGCTTGCTGTCGCCCGCCCGAAGCAGGTCGAGGAAACGCGGACCGAAGCTTTCCGGATCCCGCTTGAAGCCTTCGAGCAGCGTCAGCGCCGATAATTGACCGTAGATGTAGCTGTAGTTCGACCCGGGCTGAATGAAGAGTTCGCTGAGGTAGCTCCACCAGATTGCGTAGCCTGCAGTGAAGGTAACTGCAGGGCCATAAACCTGACGTTGCGTGTCCAGCCAGACCTGGTTGATGTGATCTGGGGTGAGGAATCCACAGTCCCTTACCGAGGCGCGGATTCCGACCTCGAAGGCGTGCAGAGCCGAGTGTCGGCCTATCGCCACGAGTTGGTCCTCGAGCCACCGTGCCAGATAGATCGCCTGAAGTTCAACCCGGTCGTTGCGGGACATCAGCTCATGTGCAACAACCGCCTCGCAGAAAAGAGCAACGGTCTCGCCCGTCACCGGCGGCGGTGCGGCGGCGAAGAAGGGCTGCTCGGCCGCGAATCTCAGGTGTAGTGCATGTCCCATCTCATGGGCAAGGGTGAAAACGTCGCGCAGCCTTCCCGTGTAGTTCATCGATATGCACGCAGGGGAGCCGGGAATAGCCCGCGTCGAAGCTTTTCTCTGTTTGTTCGGGCGCGGCTCGGCATCTATGCAGTTCTCCGCCAGAATCGATCGTGCCGCAGCTCCGAGGATGGCGTCGATGCTCGCGAAGGAATCGATCACGAGTGTCGTTGCCTCCGACCACGAAAATGGTCCGGGGTCCATGTTCTGGAAGATTGGCGCGTACCGGTCGTAGTCCGTGAGTTCGCCCTGACCCAGCACATCGCGTTTGAGGGCGTAGTAGTCGTGCATGACGGGCAGGCATTCGTTGGCCACCGCCAACAGCGTATCGACCTCGGCGGCGTCCACCTGGTCCAGCGCGTAACGGGAGGTCAGCCAGTCCGGTGCACCGAGATTTGCCCGCGCCTCGCCATCGGCGGCGATCATACTCAGGGCTGTGGCCCGAAGGTCGAGCTCGCCCTGCAGGGCCTGGGTTATGGCGGCATGAGTCGAGGCGCGAACGCTGCGGTCTGGGTCGTAGAGCGTGGGAAGGAGAGCGCCGATGCCGTGGGTGGCACCATCGATCTCGACCCGAAGCCGACCGAGGAGTTGCTGGGCCAGCCGCTGCCAGCCGTCGATTCCTGTCGGTGCGAGTCTGGTCAACACCTCCCCGGCTGGCCCTGAAGGTTGCTGAAGTGAGGTCGCCCTCACCTTGCGGACGAAATGCTCATACTCGCGGAACGCTGCGTTGTCGGGTTTGTTCAGGGCGGCGATTTCCTGCTCGAAGAAGCTGAGTTCTGTGGCAAGTTCTGCCCAAGCTTCGTCACATCTTGTCAGCAGTGCGAGTGTCTCCGCCTGCTGGTCGTGCAAGCCATAGCAGAGTTCGGCGTAGGAGGAAACCCGCTGGAGGAGGCTGACGCAACTCTCGTACTCCCTGATTCCGAGTACGAGGTGATCGAGGTCCAGGGTTGATATCTGGTCACGATAGTCTCGGGAAAGTCGCCGAGACCTATTTTTCACCTCAGTCAGAGCGTGCTCGACATCTGGGGAGTCTGGCGCGGCGAAAATGTGCTTCGGGTTCCATCTTGGAAGATCTTCCTGAACTCCCAACCGATTCGCCCTCCATCTGTCAGGAATCAGATCCACGCATTACCGTGAGTGATCTGACCATAGCCTTGCGTCGATTGACTGTCAAGAACTCTGTTCGACGTGGATGACGCGTCCTGGCATATCGATGTCAGTTCCCCTATTTTCCCACGTCAACGTCTTGTCGGCAGTCATAACGTGCGCCCTGCGGGGGGTCGACGCTCTGGCGACGCTGATGCGACCTGGGCTATTCGTGGCTCAGTCGGATATGACGGATACCGTGCCACCTGATGATGACAGCTTCCCAAAGAGAGTCTTCGACGTTCCCGACTGAACTGGCTTTCCGGACATCGATGGGATTCTCGTCAGGATCGAACTGCGCCGTAAGCAGATCCTATTCATGCCAGCGAAACGCCACGGGATCAGCGACAGGTAAACGTTAAGCGCGTGTTCGATAAGGCCTGATGCGGACGGCGTCGCGGCATGACATCCAGCGGTGCAGCGGGCGGCGGGGTGGCCTCCGGCATCCGCGATGGCACGGCGCTGGGCGAGCGTGGCGTGGTACGCGGCAATGGTCTTGATGCGCCGATGATCTCCGGCGCGACGTTGCCCGGTCCGGTGTGGGGTCGACGCCGCGGAATCGGGTACCGACGGGCGCTTCGTACCGCCCTCGCTGCGGATGTTGTTCGGACTCGATCGGCTTCTGGTGGGCGGGGTGCCGCCGTGGCCGTCGACGGCCCGGAATGTCGTGACGGGAGGTTACCCGTCGGCTGGGGGCCCTGGGCATGGCGGTGTCAGCTGAGCACCGCCGCCAGCTGGTCGTAGGTCGGAGCGAGATGCCGCAACGTTCGGGCGGCGGATTCCGTGCGTCCGTTGACGATGTCGTGCTGGAGGCTGCCGACCAGTCGGGCCTGCCGGGTAGCGATCGCGGCGGCCTCGTCGCGGCCGAGGCTGGCGAGTGCGGCGGCTGCGTCGGTGAGCCGTCGAGCGCCGACCCGGATCGCGAAATGCGTCAGGTGAGCGTTTGTCTCGGGGTCAAGTCCCTCGGCAACCAGGTCAGCGAGGCGGTGCACCGCCGCGGCACCTCCGATGGTGCCGGGCGGCACGGCGAGGTCGTCGCGCCCACGCAGCCAGGCGACCGCGCCGGGCAGCGCCGCGCGCAGCGCTGCCTCAGTGGTGATCTCACGGACGCGCCGGAAGTCGCCGCGCATGGTGTACGGCTCGGCACGGTAGAGGGTGATCGTGTCGGCCCGCCAGGCGGCCAGGAAGTCCTGGGTTGGCAGGGTCGCGTAGGGGCAGCCGTAAGGATCATGAAATCGGACCAGCGTGTCGTCGGCTTCCAGGACAGCCACGAAGTGATCCGACCCGATCGGTCCGGTCATCCCGGGCACGTGACGCAACAGCCCCATCTCCAGCGGTCCGGCCAGAACAGGGCCCGTCTTGACCGCTTCGTTGAGCATCGCCAGGGCCTGCTCGCCGTCGTCGGCGTCCTGCCGTCGGCAGGCCCAGCCGAGCAGGGCGATCGCGTCGTCGATGCCGCGGTCGTCCCAGCCGTACGGGTCGAACAGCGGCAGCCGCCCGCCGAGCAGATGCATGCCGAACGGCGAGCCGGTCAGCACTTCGAGAATCGATGGGGAGGGGGCCGTCGGGCCGAGGGCCATCGCCAGCGAGTTGGCATAGCAGTAGGGCCCGGAACCGACGTAGGGGTGCATGCTTCAGCTTCCTCCGCTGGTCGAGATGAGGTAGGTGACGTCGAGGAGCGCACCGTCGGTGCCGGGCCGGATCTCGACCGGGCTAGCGAGCCTGATCAAGCGGTTCGCGTCGATCCATGCCTCCAACGTCTCGTAGGCGCGCAGGATGTCGGGGAATCCGGCGTCGGCCTCGGCGACCGGCAGGTATGCGTCGGTGCCAGCCGGCGACAGCCTGACCCGCAGGTCATCGACGGGTTCAACGGAGCCGGTGAACGCCACCGCCACTTCGACAGGTCCGTCGCTGTCATGGGTCACGAACCCGTGGAAGTGCACCAGGGCCGGCCCGTCACAGGGCACACCGGTCGCCTGCAGCCGGGCACGGATGCGGTGCTGTGCATCGGTGACGAAGGTGTCCAGTTCGCCGATGTGCACGCGCCGTTCCTGACACAACAGCTTGCGTGATGGCCTCAATCGCAGCCTCGGAGCGGCCGTGATCGGTGCAGCGGCACCGTCAAGGGCCCCGATCAGCTCGCGCCGGCGTCGAAGCTGGGCCTCCTGAGCTGCCAGCCAGGCGCGGAGTTCGGCCTGGCGGGCCTGCGGGCTGAGCTCCAGCAAGGTGGCGATGCGCGCCAGCGGCAGGCCCAGCACGCGCAGCCGGGCTATCAGCCGACCACGGGGAATCTGATCACGGTGGTATCGGCGGTAGCCGGTGGCGGGGTCGATTCCTGCGGGCACCAGCAGACCCTGCTCGGCATAGAGCCGCAGTGCCTTCGACGACAGGCGGGTCGCGGCACCGAACTCGCCGGGCAGGAACAGCTCCACGTCGTTCACCCGCCCAGCCTGGGCCATTCCCCTGGGGCGAGGTCAACACGTCCTCAGCCTGAGGGAACGCGGCCCTTCGACGGGTTACCTACACCGGCACGATCAGTACCAACCCGGACCGCCGGCCCACGCGGCGAAGCTCGACCACCTGGGCGCGCATCGCCGCCCCGGGCCCGAAACCGGCAGCGTTCGACCTCTCGTTCCGGGCGTACGCCGAGCAGGGCCAGCAGCGACAGGTGGAACTCGTGCAGGTCAGCCGGCAGCCGGCAGTGGCTGTTCGGGCCAGTTGAGGGCGCGGGCGCCGAGCACCGCGGCCTGCAGGGTGAACCGTTGGGCAGGGTCGGCCGGGTTGTAACCGGTGAGGGCGTGGATGCGCTCGAGGCGGTAGGTGACCGCTCGTACCGAGACGTGGATGTGTTTGGCGGTCTCGGTGGCGACGCCGCCGGTGTCGAAGTACGCCTGCAGGGTGGCTACCAGCGGTTCGGCGCCGCCCCGGGCCCGGGTCAGCGGGTGCAGCACGGCGTGCACGAGTTCGACGATGGCGGGTTGGTCACGTAGTAGGACGCGGTAGATGAGCAGGTCCCGGGCGTCGACCACGGGGGTGGGCATGCGGAGCCGGCCAGCCATGGTCAGGGCCTCGCGGGCTTCCTCGTAGGAGCGGGCGATGCCGTAGAGGCCCGGGTGGGGCCGGCCGACGGCGATACGCCAGGGTTGTCCGCGGGGCAACCGGCGCAACTGGTCATGCATGAGCCGGCCGAGATTGTCGTCGGTGTCGCGGCCGGCAGGCACCCCGTCGGAACCGGTGGTGTCGGCAGGAGCGAGGACGACCAGGAGCCCGTCCTTGGTCGCGACCAGAACGTCACGGTCGCCGAGCCGGTCGAAGATGACCGCCTCCAGCGCCGTTATCGCCGTGTCGGTGTCCGGCAGCCGCCGGCTCGGCGCGGCCAGGGCGACCTGGTGGACGCGGGCGAGGTCGAGGCCGAACGGTTCGGCCCGGTCGACCAGACCGCCGAGGTCGGAGTCACCGCGCAGCAGGTCGTCGATGAGTTCGCGACGCAGCGTCTCCTCATGGCGGACCAGGTCGCGACGGGCGACCGCATAACCCTCGGCCAGGGTCGCGACGGCGTCGTCGATGACGTGCAGCACGGCGGCCGCCGCCGCACGCACGGCCTCACGGTCACGGCTGCGTACGACGTCCGGAAGGTCCTGCCACAGCCGTCGGGCGGCGGAGAGGTAGAGCTGCACCACCCGGCCGGCGGAGATGCCCTGCTCGGCGGCTTTCCGGCCGAGCGTCTCGACGGCGTCGAGTTCGGCGCGCTTGGGTCTGCGGCCGGTGATGGCGGCATCGGCGAGCAGCGGCAGGTAGTCGCCCAGCAACGCCACGGGCACGTTGCCGGCGTCACGACTGGCGCTGGCGGCGACCTCGGCGAGCCACTGCCCGTCTGGTTCGGTCGCCGCCGGCCGCTGAATGCGCCGTGTGCCGTTGTCACTCACGTGGCTGCTCCCGTTCACCGTTGCGTCTGACCCAGCATCGCCCATCCCGGCGGCGGTAGACGCCGATTCGAGGTCCGTACCGGTCGGCCCGGGGCTGGCTGGCCATCACCCGGAGCATGCCGTGGACAAGGTCACCTTCGCACCCCGGGCACTGGTGAGGCCGCCCCGGCGGCGAGCTACCGGGAACTGCGGGGGACCGGTCGCACGGGCACCGATGCACGGCGCTCTGCGGCGCGGCGGAGCAGGGCCCGGTCGAGACCCGGTTCGTACCCACGGATCCACCAGCCGGCACCCCGCGGATCATCCCGCTGCGCGAGGACAGCGGCGCGGTGGACCACCGGGACTCCGCCGCGGTGATCACCCTGCGATACGGCGGCACCCCGCCACCGCATCCCGGCCACGGCACCGACGGCAGCGGTCCTGCCGTACTGAACGCCTACTGGTTGCCGAGCGTCGGCAAGGTATGACGGTTCAGCTGACCGGCCACAACCCTGGCCCGGTTCGCGGTGACCAAGCGACCATGGCCGGAAAGCAGGCCCGGACAACGTGGCCAACCCACCGAACGGCTGTCCAGCCGCCCAGCGCAGCAGAGGAGCGGTATGTCTGACGAGCTCGGCGTGACAGGCACTCCCGCGTTCGTGCATGGCTCACCGCGTGACGTCGCGGTGATCGGAGCGGGCATGGTCGGCCTGTCCACGGCCTGGTTCCTGCAGGAAGCCGGCGCACAGGTGACGGTCTACGAGCGTCACCACGCCGGCGCCGGCGCGTCGTGGGGCAACGCCGGCTGGCTGACCCCGGGGCTGACCGCCCCACTGCCGGAACCTGCGGTGCTGCGTTACGGTCTGCGCGCGGTCCTCAGCGCCCGATCCCCGGTGTACCTGCCGCTGCGGGCCGACCGTGACCTGTGGCGCTTCCTGCTTGCGTTCGTGTTCCACAGCACCGCCCGGCGGTGGCGGCGGGGCATGGCCGCCTACGTCCCGCTCAACGAGCGCTGCCTGGACGCCTTCGATGCCCTCGCGGCCGGCGGTGTGAGCGCCGTGACGACGCCGGCGGACCCCTTCCTGGCCTGCTTCACCAGCGAACGTGACAGCCGTGGACTGCTCGACGAGCTGGAACAGATGGGCGACGCCGGTCAGGACGTCACCTTCCGCCCGGTGACCGGACAGGTGCTCCGTTCGATGGAGCCCGTTCTGAGCGACCGGGTCGGCGCCGCCGTCCAGATTTTCGGGCAGCGGTACCTGAACCCTCCCGAGTTCATCCCGTCGCTGGCCGACGCGGTCCGGGCCCGCGGCGGCCGCATCCTCGACAGCAGCGAGGTGACCGGTCTGCAGCCGGCAACCACCGACGTCCGCGTCACCGGCCCATCCGGGCAGCAGCACCGCCATGACGCTGTGGTCATCGCCACCGGAGCGGCCTTCGGTGAGCTGGCCGCACGCTTCGGGGTACGCCGCCCGGTGCAGGCCGGGCGCGGCTACAGCTTCAGCGTGCCCGTCGAACGGATGCCCGCCGGCCCGCTGTACTTCCCGGCGCAGCGGGTTGCCTGCACTCCGCTGGGCAGCCGGCTGCGGGTGGCCGGAATGATGGAGTTCCGCCGACCCACAGACGAACTGGACCCGCGACGCATCACCGCCGTTGTCGACGCGGTGCGGCCGTTGCTCAACGGGGTGAACCTCGATGACCGCCGCGACGAGTGGGTCGGTTCCCGGCCGTGCACTCCTGACGGCCTGCCGTTGATCGGCGCGACCGCCGCGCCGCGGGTGTTCGTCGCCGGTGGCCACGGCATGTGGGGCATCGTCCTGGGGCCGATCACCGGCCAGTTGGTGGCCCAAGCGGTGCTCAAGGGTGAGGTGCCCGTGGAGCTGACGCCGTTCGACCCGCTGCGTTAGCGGGCACGTCAGCACTGCCGAACCTCCGGACCGGACGCAGCCCGCAGCCGTCGGGTCGCGACCCACCGGCGAGCGGGGAAGTTCACGACACCCACCGATCGCCAGGGCGGAGCCGTTCGAGCCTCCGCCCTTCGGTTTCCCGAAGCACTTCCGGCATCCCGAGCAAGGAGCGGCACATGAGCGTCGACACCGAAGTATCCGATCAGGGCTGGCTCGCCGGCCTGCGCGCATCGCTGAGCGAGGACTTCGCCGCCCAGACGACCCGGCTCAGGGAACTGACGGAGATCTCCGCCGACACCGGCGACCCCGGCGAAGCACACAACCGCGCGGCACTGGTGGCGGCCACCCGACACAACCTCGAACAGATCACCGGCGCGCTACGCCGCATCGCCGAGGGCAGCTACGGCCGCTGCGAGAAATGCGACGGCCCCATCCCCGCCGAACGGCTCGAAGTGCTGCCGCACGCCCGGTTCTGCGTCCCCTGCCAGCAGAAACACAAGGGCTGACCGAATGCCGCGGCAGCGGCCAGACCAGCCCAGCGGAGCTCTCGGAGGCTCGCCAGCGGAGAGTACGGAGAGGACTCGGTCGGCGCAGGCGTCATGAATTCGGCTCGCGAGACGGCGTGGCGCGGGGAGGTCAAGCCTCAGGTTACATTG
>NZ_JBMDWU010000122.1:0-11327 GCF_048594385.1 Micromonospora sp.
GGGCGCGTAGACGCCGGGGGGGCGGCACGGGGGGGGGCCGGGCCGCGGGGGGTCGGCCGGGCCTCTCCCAGGGCCGTGGCGTCAGGGGTTGACGTTCGGCTTGAGCGGGCTGCGGACCGCCGCGTTGGCGTCCACGATGCCGTACCCGTAGAAGCCGTTGAAGTTCAGCGACCCGGCGCAGTACGCGTCGAACTCGGTCGACCGGCCCTCGTTGGCGTAGCTCTGCAGACGCGGCTCCGGGCAGGCGTGCTCGGTGGCGGTCCGGTAGAGGTGCTGCTCCACCTTGGCCGGTGCCAGGCCGTAGCCGTCCTTACCCTCCTTCTTGCCCCACTTGCTGACGATCAGCGCGGCGACCCCGCTGACGTGCGGCGACGCCATCGACGTGCCCTGGAGGTAGGTGTAGTAGCCACACTCACCGGCGGTGGTGCACTGCTTGAACACCGAGTTCTCGAAGCCCGGCACGACGTTGCCGTTCTCGTCGACCGACCCCTCCTCCTGGAGCACCTTCTTCGGGTACGTCGAGAGGATCATGTTGGCGTCGGTCCGGTAGGTGTCGGTGCCGAAGCCGTCGCGGAACCAGCCACCCGGTGCGGCGACCGAGATCTGCTCGGTGCCGTAGTTGGAGTAGTCGGCCTTCTTGCCGGACGGGCCGATGGCGGACACGCCGATCACGTGCGGGCCCTCCACCGGGAAGTCCCAGCAGCTCTCGTTGTCGATCGGGCGCGGGTACGGGTCGGCACCGTAGTCCGGGCTGGACACGTCGGTGCGGGGCGCGCCGAGGTCCTCGTGGTTGTTGCCGAGCGAGCCGACCAGGGTGACGCCCTTGTTGTGGGCGAAGTTCAGGGCCCGCTTCATCGCCTTGATGACGGCCCGCTGCTCGGCCTGCGACTCGGGCGAGTCAGCCGGGTTGGCGGTGCAGTTGTAGAGCCACGGGTCGACGTAGAACGACATGTTCACCACGTCGAGGCCGGACTTGCCGGCGTGCACCAGTGCGTTGACGACCGGGTTGAGGAAGAAGTACCCGGAGTCCTGGCCGCCCTTGAGCTCCACCAGCGAGACGTTCGGGGCCACGCCGGACAGGCCGAAGCCGTTGGCGGCGGCGCCGATGGTGCCGGCGACGTGGGTGCCGTGCCCGCCGTCGTCGGTGCCGACCGGGTCGAGGCAGCTCGGCACCTCGCACGGGCCGTCGACCTCGGCGATGTCCGGGGCGAAGTTGCGCGACAGCGCCCAGTTGAAGTTGGGCGCGAGGTCCGGCTGGCTGGCGTCGACGCCGGTGTCCAGGATGCCAACGGTGACCCGCTTGTCGCCCGGCATGACCTTGCGGGCCTTGTCGGCCCCGATCATCGTGAGGCCCCAGAGCTTGTCGTCGAGCGGGTCCAGCTTCTTGCCCTTGGCGTTGGCCGCCGCCTTGGCCGCCTTCCTGGTCTCGGTCAGCAGGTTCTCCTGCGCGACCCGGTCCAGCTTGGGCTTGCGGCCGATGGCCCGCTGCTCGGCCGCGCCGACCAGCGCGGAAGCGGCGGTGACCCGGCCGGCGAAGTCGGCCCGGTCGCTGGTGACCTGGTAGAGACCGACGTCGTCCGTACGGGACACGACGGTGCCACCGGCGGCACGGATCGCGGCGATCGCCGCGTCCGCCGAAACGCCGTCCTCGGCCACCACGGTGAACGTCCGGCTGGTGGTCGGCCCGGCGTTCGCCGGGACGGTCAGGCCGGTCACCGTAAGTGCCAGGGCCGCCGCGGTCGCGACGGCTCCGGCGGTGAAGCGCTTGCTCACCACATCAGATCCTCTCGTTGAGGGACGTGGCAGCCATCCCATAGCACCGGCGACGATTCCGCCAGATACAAATCCGAATTGGTCCCGCATCAGGCATTCGTCGGTTGCAGGCTGCGTAGCGCCGCCGGCAGGTCGGTGAGCGTGCGCACCTCGGCGTCGGGGCGTACCCCTTCGGGGAGGGGAAGTCCGAGCCGGTTGAGCCAGACACCACGCATTCCGGCCTGCTGGGGGCCGAGCACGTCGTGGGAGATCGAGTCGCCGACGTACGCGATCCGTTCCGCCGGCACCCCGGCGGCGGCGACGATCGCGGCGTAGAACGCCGGGTCGGGCTTCTTGGGCAGGCCGCCCTCGTGGGCGTACAACTCGAAGGCGAACTTTCCGGGCAGGCCGCAGCGTTCGGCGCGGCTGTTGCCGTTGGTGGCGTAACCGAGGGTGAAGTCGGCGCGCAGCGCGGCCAGCGCCGGCAGGGCGTCGGGGTACGGGTGGCTGAGCGCGTAGCGCCTGGTGAAGAAGAGTTCGGCGAACTCGTCGAGCTGACCGACCAGCCCGGCCCGGTCGAGGGACCGGGCCAGCGCGGCCCGGCGGATCTCCATCACCGGCGCGGCGGTCATCGACCCGAACACCGCCTGCCAGTCGGACTCCACCTCGGCGAGGGTCACCCCGGCCGCCACCGGCGTCCGGCGACGCATCTCCTCCAGTACGGCCGCCAGGGCCCCGGTGACCGCCGGGCGCAGGTCGATCAGGGTCTCGTCGGCGTCGAACACCACCACGCTGAGCATGTCCGACACCCTCTCACGTCGGCGCACCCGGGCCGCGCCGAGCAGGCCGCCCCGGCCACGGCAGCACCGGACAGGCCCACCCACAGCAGCACCGGGCAGCGCACCGCCCGGCCATGACAGCACCGGGCGGGGAACCGCCCGGCGGCGATCCGTGGGACGGCTCAGGTCAGTGCCGGCTCGTCCGTCCGGGTCGCCGCCTGTTCGGTGCGGCCCGCGCGCAGCTCGTCGAGGCGGACCAGCGCCACCCCGGCGACGATCAGCGCGCCCCCGGCGAGCTGCACCGGCACCGGTAGCTCGCCGAGCACCAGCCAGGCGATGAGCACCGCGAACATCACCTCGGTCAGCCCGACGAACGACGACAGGCGGGCACCGAGCAGACGCGTCGCGGCGATCCCGGTCAGGTACGCCACCACGGCGGCGACCAGCGACAGCCCGACGATCGGGACGAGCCAGCTGGTGCGCTGCCCGGCGAAGTCGACCGCGCCGAAGGTGGCCCGCAGCGGCAGCACCCCGACCAGGCCGAGCAGGGCGAGCACGGCCGCGCCGACGGCCATCCCGCCACTGGCCATGGTGACCGAGGGCAGGTCGGCGTCGACCCGGGCGGCGAGGACGAAGTAGCCGGCCAGCCCGACGGCCGCGCCGAGGCCCCAGAGCACCCCGACCGGGTCGAGCCGACCGGTGCCGGTCAGGTCGAGCACCAGGACGAGCCCGGCCAGAGCGGCCAGCGAACCGGCGACGGTGAGCCGGCGGGGGCGCTGCCCGTGCACCAGCCACAGCCAGCCGACCACGAGGATGATGCCGAGGTATTCCAGCAGCAGGGCCACCCCGACCGGCAGGTAGCGGACGGCGTTGAAGAAGCACGCCTGGGCGGTGGCGACGCCGAGCAGGCCGAAGACGGTGACCGGGCCGAGGTTGCGGCGCAGCACCCCGGTCCGGCCGCGCAGCGCGAGCACGGCGGGGACGGCCAGCACCAGGGCGGCCAGGCCGACCCGGGCGACGACGACGGCCTCGGCCGACCAGCCGGCCTCGATGAGTGACCGGGCGAAGGTGCCGGAGGTGGCGAACGTGACGGCGGAGAGCAGGGCGAGTGCCAGCCCGGTGCCGGCGGAAGATCGGTGCGGCATCGGGACTCCTCAGGCGAGGTGACATCAGCAAAGTAGGATTACGCCGATGACGCTAGCCGTCGACGACGACAGGGGTCAAGTTGCTTTTCGCCCATGACACCGAGTGCGGGCTGACCGCCGCCGCAGCCCTGGTCAACACCGACAACCGGGACGGCGAGGGGCTGCCCGACATCGCCGCACTGGACCGTTTCGTCACCGCCAACCAGTGGACCGGCCGGCACGAGCACACCGAAGCCGAGCTGCGCGCCGTCCGCGCGCTGCGCCCCCGGCTGCGCCGGCTCTGGGACGACGACCCGGACACCGTCGTCACCGTGGTCAACGACCTGCTCCGCGAGTCCCGGGCGCTGCCGCAGCTCATCAAGCACGACAACGAGCCGTACCACGTGCACGCGGTGCCCCGGGACGCCCCGCTGGCCACCCGGATGGCCGTCGAGGCGGCGATGGCCGTCGCCGACCTGGTCCGGGGTGACGAGCTGGGCCGGCTACGGCACTGCGCCCACCCCGAATGCGCCAACGTGCTGGTCGACCTGTCCAGGAACCGGTCCCGGCGGTTCTGCGACGCCGGTTGCGGCAACCGGGTCGCGGTCAGCGCCTACCGGGCCCGGAAGGCGGCTGGTAGTCGCCCCTGAGCAGCTCGTACTCCACCTCGCCATGCTCCGTTCCGGCGATCGGGTCGGGCCAGTCGGCGTGGAAGGTGCGGACGTACCGCAGGCCGGTCTTCGCCAGCACCGCCCGGGACCGCACGTTGACCGCCATCGTCTGCGCCCACACCCGGCGTACCCCGGCAAGGGCGAAGGCGTGGTCGACAAGCGCGCGGGAGCCCTCGGTGGCCAGGCCCCGCCCCCAGGCCGCGCGGCGCAACCGGTACCCCAGCTCCGGCCCGGTGCCGTCGTCGGACGGGTCGAGCGCGAACCAGCCGAGGAAGGCACCATCGGCGGTGTCCTCGGCCGCCCACCGGCCCAGCCCCGGGTAGCGGTCGTAGCCGGCGACAATCCGGGGCAGCTGCTCGTCCCGCACGGTGGCGGGCGGGGTGGGTCGACCGCCGGTGAGGAACCGCATCACCTCCGGGTCGCTGTCCAGTTCGACCAGATGCGCCACGTCGTCGGTGGTGAAACGGCGCAACCGCAGCCGTGCCGTCGTCAACAACACCCCGTCTGTGCCCGTCACGACCCGGATCATGCCGCCCGCGAGCCACCCGGTCGACCGGTTATCCCGGCGACCGGACCTGCGGCGACCGTCCGCCGCGAGCCGGTCCCGGCAGCGCGGCGGCGCGGCCACGAAGATCCGCCAGGAGTACGCCGGGAAGGTGAGCACCGGGCCCGCCGGGTCCTTGCTGTCCCGCACCCCGACCACCCCGACCAGATTCGTCGCCACCTCGACACAGTCGTGGTTCTGGCTGCTGCGGGTGCTCTTGCGCCAGGCCGGGCCGGTCGGCCCGGGAACCGCGCGACCCGCCGCGCCGGTCAGTTCCACGACTCCGCCACCTGCCGCATCAACTCGATGGACTCCGTCGGGGGCAACGCCTCACCGAGGGTCGACTCCCAGACCTCCCGCATCCGGGTCAGGACATCGGGCTCGCTGAACTCCTGGGTGCGGACCTGCCCGCCGACACATCCCAGCTCCATGCCGTCGGGCAGGGTCGCCAGCACGAAACCCCCGGCGAGTCCCGGATACTCCCCGGCCGTGCCCGGCACCAGGTGCAACCGGACCCGGGGATGCTCCGTCGCCACCCGCGCGAGGTGCGCGACCTGCTCACCCATCACCTTTCGGTTGCCGACCTGACGGCGCAGGGCGGCCTCGTCAAGGATCGCGACCACCTGCGGCGGCTGGTCGCGGTACAGCACCGCGTGGGTCTCCAGCCGGTCGGTCAGCCGCCGCTCCACCTCGGGCCCGTCGAGCAGCGCGCCGGCCTCGAAGACGGCTCGGGCATACGCCTCCGTCTGGAAGAGACCGGGCACGTACAGCGGCTCGTACCAGCGGACCGCGCGCGCCTGCTCGATCAGCGCCCGCCAGCCGAGTTGCCACACCCGGGCCCGGTCGAGGGCAACCAGGTCGGTGAGCATCCGGCTGAAGATGCCGCCGGTGTCGAGGGCTTTGTCGGCCAGTTCGAGGTACTTGGCGGTGGGCGGCTGCTGGCCCAGTTCGATCGCGCTGACCATCGACGCCGAGTAGTTGACCGCCTTGGCGAGGTCGTCCTGGCTCCAGCCCCGACGGGTCCGGGCCCGCCGCAGCTCGGCGACGAGGAAGGCCGCCGCCGTCATCCGCCCGTCCGTCATCTCCAGCCGCCCTCCACCGCGCCGACGATCGACTCCGACACCACGCCGACCAGGGACGCCGCTAACACAGGACAAGACCGGAAGCCGACAACAACCCTTCACACGGTAGTGGTTTCATCAGCAGACTGTGAAGTGCGACATCGACCGCTCTCCCTCCGGGCGGACCGGTGTCGCGGTGGGACGGCCCGCTCCCCGGCCGGCGGTCCCACCGCCGGGGGAGACGACCAGCCGACCCACCATGGAGGCGACGCGATGCCCCGGCTCACCTGGCGACACCGGCTTGCCCGCAGATTCCGATCCGGCCGACTCCCGGAAGCGGCCCCACTCCGCCGGCCCGCTCCCCCGTCCGCCGGTCCAGCCACCCACCCGACCCCGTCCCCGACCAACGGACCGGGTGCTTATCCGGCCACGTCCCCGACCACCGGACCGACCGCCCACCCGGCCCCCTACCCGGCCAGCGGGCCGGACGCCCACCCGGCCTCCTACCCGGCCATCGGGCCGGACGCCCATCCGGCCTCCTACCCGGCCATCGGGCCGGACGCCCATCCGGCCACGTCTGCGGCCACGGGAGCGGAGGTACCCCCGGGTACCGGGTCGGGCCCGCCCGGGTGGGAGGACACCACCATCTCGTTTCCCCGGGTGGGGCGGGTCGGTTGGCTCACGCTGGCCCAGGAGTGGCGCGCCAACCGGGGACGGCGGTGAACGCGGCGGCCGGACCGGACGGGCCGCGCCGCACCGGTGGACCACCCGACCCGGTCGGCCGCAGCGGGCCGGGGCCGGCGAATCCGCGCCCCCACCTGCCGCTGCGTCCGCTCTGGCTGTGCCGGGTGTGCGCCGCGCCGTGGCCCTGCGGGGCCGCCCGACTCACCCTCGTCTCGGAGTACGCCCACGATCGGGTCGCGCTCAACATCTACCTCTGCACGGTGTTGCACGATGCCGCCGCCGACCTGTACCGCCTCTATCCCGACACCGGCCCCGACCCGGCGACCCTCTTCGCCCGGTTCCTCGCCTGGGTCCCCCGCACCCGCCCACCGACCGAGCCATGATCCACTCACGGGGGCCGATGTAGCGCTATCGAATCCGCCTGACACCGCTACATCGGCCCACAGGAGTCGATCAAACAGGCGCCGGTCAGGGGTGGGTCATCCGGAGCAGGTCGAGGGCCTCGTCGAGCTGGGTCTCGGTGAGTTTCCCGGAGTCGACGTGCCCCCGGGAGATCACCACCTCGCGGATGCTGACCTGCTTCGCCAACGCCTCCTTGGCGATCGAGGCGGCCTCGTCGTACCCGAGGTGGCGGTTGAGCGGGGTGACGATCGACGGCGACCCTTCCGCGTACGCCAGGCAGACCTCGGCGTCCGCGACCAGACCGGCCACCAGCCGGTCGGCGAAGAGCCGGCTGGACGCGGAGAGCAGCTTGATCGATTCGAGCAGGTTGCGGCCCATCACCGGGAGCATCACGTTCAGCTCGAAGTCACCCTGGCTGCCGGCGAACGCGACAGCCGCGTCGTTGCCGATCACCTGCGCGCAGACCTGCCGCACCGCCTCGGCGACCACCGGGTTGACCTTGCCCGGCATGATCGACGAGCCGGGCTGGAGGTCGGGGATGCGCAGCTCCCGCAGACCCGCCCGGGGGCCGGACCCCATCCAGCGTACGTCGTTGGCGATCTTGTAGAGCCCGACCGCGACGGTACGCAACTGGCCGGACGTCTCGACCAACGCGTCCCGCGCCCCCTGCGCCTCGAAGTGGTTACGGGCCTCGGTCAACGGCAGCCCGGTCGAGGCGCGCAACTTGTCGATCACCCTGCCGGCGAACCCCAGCGGGGTGTTGATGCCGGTGCCCACGGCGGTGCCGCCCAGCGGCAGCTCGGCCAGCCGGGGCAGCGCCGACTCCAGCCGTTCGACCCCGTAGCGGACCTGTGCGGCATACCCGCCGAACTCCTGCCCGAGGGTGACCGGGGTGGCGTCCATCAGGTGGGTACGCCCCGCCTTGACGACCGTCTCGAACTCGGCCGCCTTCGCCTCCAACGCCTCCGCCAGGTGGCGCAGCGAGGGCAGCAGGTCCTCCACCACGAACTGGGTGGCGGCCAGGTGGATCGAGGACGGGAAGACGTCGTTGCTGGACTGCGAGGCGTTCACGTCGTCGTTCGGGTGCACGTCCCGGCCCAACTCCCGGGTGGCCAGGGTGGCGATCACCTCGTTGGTGTTCATGTTCGACGAGGTGCCCGAGCCGGTCTGGAACACGTCGATCGGGAACTGGTCGTCGTACCCACCGTCGGCCACGTGCGCGGCGGCGGTGGCGATCGCCTCGGCGACGTCCGCGCCGATCACCCCCAGCTCGCCGTTGACCAGGGCGGCGGCCCCCTTGATCTGGGCCAGCGCCTTGATCTGGGCCGGTTCGATGCCCCGGCCGGAGATCGGGAAGTTCTGCACCGCGCGCTGGGTCTGCGCCCGCCACAACGCCTCGGCGGGCACCTCCACCTCGCCCATCGAGTCACGTTCGATCCGGTAGCCCGCTGCCTCTGGAGTCGTCACCCGTCCCATCCTGCCCCGCCCTGGGTCGGACCGCAGATGATCGCCGGTCAGCTCCCGCGAATCAGCGGCGGCCGACCGTCAGGACCGGCTTGGTGACCTCGGCGAAGAAGTCGTTGCCCTTGTCGTCGACCACGATGAAGGCCGGGAAGTCCTCCACCTCGATCTTCCAGACCGCCTCCATGCCCAGCTCGGCGTATTCGAGCACCTCGACGTGCTTGATGCAGTCCTGGGCGAGCCGGGCCGCCGGGCCGCCGATCGAGCCGAGGTAGAACCCGCCGTGCTGCTGGCAGGAGCGGGTCACCTGGGCGGACCGGTTGCCCTTGGCCAGCATCACCTGGGAGCCGCCGGCCGCCTGGAACTTCGCCACGTAGGCGTCCATCCGGCCGGCGGTGGTCGGGCCGAACGAGCCGGAGGCGTACCCCTCGGGGGTCTTGGCCGGGCCGGCGTAGTAGACGGCGTGGTCGCGCAGGTACTGCGGCATCGGCTCGCCCGCGTCGAGCCGCTCGGCGATCTTGGCGTGGGCGATGTCCCGGGCGACGACCAGCGGGCCGGTCAGCGACAGCCGGGTCTTCACCGGGTACTTCGACAGCTCGGCCCGGATCTCGGCCATCGGCCGGTTGAGGTCGACCCGCACCACCTCGGAGGCGTCGAGGGTCTCGTCGGTGACGTCCGGCAGGTAGCGCGCCGGGTCGGTCTCCAGGCGCTCCAGCCACACGCCCGACGGAGTGATCTTGGCAACCGCCTGCCGGTCGGCCGAGCAGGACACGGCGATCGCCACGGGGCAGGACGCGCCGTGCCGGGGCAGCCGGACCACCCGCACGTCGTGGCAGAAGTAACGGCCGCCGAACTGCGCGCCGATGCCGAAGTTGCGGGTCAGCTCCAGCACCTCGGCCTCCAGCTCCAGGTCCCGGAAGCCGTGCGCGGTCATCGAGCCGGAGGTGGGCAGCGCGTCGAGGTATTTCGCCGAGGCGTACTTGGCGGTCTTGAGGGCGTACTCGGCGGAGGTGCCGCCGATGACGATCGCCAGGTGGTACGGCGGGCAGGCCGAGGTGCCGATCAGCCGCAGCTTCTCCTCCAGGAACTGCATCATCCGCGTCGGGTTGAGCAGCGCCTTGGTCTCCTGGTAGAGGTACGACTTGTTGGCCGAGCCGCCGCCCTTGGCCATGAACAGGAACTTGTACGCGTCGGGGTGCCCGTCCGGGTCCTCGGCGTACAGCTCCACCTGGGCGGGCAGGTTACTGCCGGTGTTCCGCTCGTCCCACATGGTCAGCGGGGCGAGCTGCGAGTACCGCAGGTTCAGTCGCGTGTACGCCTGGTAGACGCCGTGCGAGATCGCCTCGGCGTCGGAGCCGTCGGTGAGCACGTGCCGGCCGCGCTTGCCCATCACGATGGCGGTGCCGGTGTCCTGGCACATCGGCAGCACGCCACCGGCGGCGATGTTGGCGTTGCGCAGCAGGTCCAGCGCGACGAACCGGTCGTTCGGCGAGGCCGCCGGATCGTCGATGATCGACCGGAGCTGGGCCAGGTGGGCCGGCCGCAGGTAGTGGGCGATGTCGTGCATCGCCTCGGCGGTCAGCGCGGTCAGCGCGGCCGGCTCCACGGTCAGGAAACGGCGACCGCCCGGACCGTGGACGACGTCGACGCCCTCGTCGGTGACCAGGCGGTATTCGGTCTGATCCGGACCGGTCGGCAGCAAGGGGGCGTACGAGAACGCGGCGGCACTGCTCATGACGGAAAAGCCTAGGGCAGACCGGGCGATCGGTGACACCCGCCGGGTGGGTCGTGGGACGCCGCTCTCACCCGTTGCCGTTGGCGCAGAGTTCCCGTTTCGGCCCGCAACTACCCTCGGGGTCCGGCGCGCCGCCGGTCCGTCCCGGGCCGGGGCCGGTACCGCCGTCCGAACCGGCCGGCGGCGCGGCGGGTGGGGGCGCACCGCCACCCGCGCCGAACCGGACGTACCCGATCTCCCGCCCCTCACCGACGACCATGCCGTTGGGGCCGACCGCGAGCGCGTTGGCGCTGGTCCGCAACACCACCAGTTCCTTACCGGTACGCGGGTCGACGGCGACCAACCGGTTCGGCTTGTTCCCGGTCAGCACCGCCGCGTACGGGGTGAGCGCCGCGCCCGCCTTCGCGCCGGCCGGCCGGGTCCAGCGGGCCTTGCCGGTGCCCAGCTCCCGGGCGATCACCGAGTCCTTGTCGGCGCTGCGGACCAGGGCGTACCTGTCGTCGACGGCGAGCAGCTTCTCGCCCTCGGCGTCCACCAGCAGCAGCCGGCCGTCGTAGCCGTCGAGGACGGCCTCCCGCCCGTCGGGGGCCACCCCGATCAGCACGCTGCGCGCCCCCTGCGGGTCCTCCCGCTGGGCGCATCCGGCACTGTCGGCGGTGCGCAGGTTGAACCCGCTGCGCCGCCACACCTCCTGCCCGGTGGCCGGGTCGCGCGCCGAGACGGCGTACTGGCAACTGCCGTCGACCGACACCGCGCGGATCTTGAGCATCCGGCCGCCGACCACCGACAACCGCTCGTCCTGGCCCGGTTCGACGTCCTGCACCACCCGGCCGGTGGCGGTGTCCACCACGTGCACCCGGCCGTCGACCGGGAAGCCGAGCAGCGGCGGGGCCGCCTCCGGGCCGGCCACCCCCTCGTCGATCCGCTGCGCGGTGAGTCGCCGGGTGCCGAGCAGGCCCGGGTTGTCGGCGAACAGCCCGCTGCTGACGCCGGGCAGGAAGGCCGTCCACAGTGGGCTGGTGCCGCGCGGGTCCCAGGCGCTCAGCGTGCAGTCGGTGGCGGCCACGCACCGGGCGTCCAGCAGCATGTTCCGGTACGTCCAGACGGCCACCGC
>NZ_JBMDWU010000123.1:0-8464 GCF_048594385.1 Micromonospora sp.
TCTTGGCCATACGGCGTTGTCCTCCTGGACACTCACGGGCCACCCGGGTGTTGTGCCCCGGACGGGCCGCCTGGTGTACGCACCTTGGGGACGTCGCCACCTGGCGACGACGACGTCCTCCTCGGTCGGGCCGGACAGCCCGCGACGACCGGCCATGTGCCACCCCGACGCCATCGAGACGTCTGTGTGACCGTGGCCCTACCGCCCCGACCATTGGCACTCATCGTATGCGAGTGCCAATGACTTGTTTAGCACTCTCCCCTGCCGAGTGCAAGCACGATGGGGCCGGTCAGCCGAGTTCCGCCACCAGTCGTGTGACGTTCACCGGCCCCTCCTGCGCCCGCTGCTCGGCGTACGTCACGACCAGCCCGACCAACTGCACCAGGTAGACCGGGACGACCAGCACCGCGCTGACCAGGATCACCGCCACCGCGCCCACGGCGGTGCCCGGCGCGGTGAACGGGTCGGTGCCGAACGGCACGGTGCCGACCGACTCCACCACGCTGCCGAGCACGCTGCCGAGGAACACCGCCAGGGCGACGAGCGCCACCCGGCCGAGCACCATGCCCAGCCGGTCGTGGAACATGCGGAACGAGCGGCCGACCGGGTTCTGCCCCTCGAACAGGTAGACCGGGCCGGCCAGGGCGAGGGCGAAGGCCAGGTAGATGCCGGGCAGCAGGCAGAGGCAGAACCCGACGCCGACGAGCACGCCCAGCACCAGCATCCAGCCCCACAGGCCGAGGCAGCGGCGCGCGCCGTAGCGCAGCGCGCCGGGCAGGTCGGCGGGTTGGCCGGCGGCCTGCCGGGCCACCACCCAGGTCCCACCGGCCCAGCCGATGCCCTGCACCACCCCGAACGCCAGCGCGACCAGGAACACCGAGACGCCGTAGATCACCAGGTCGCTGAGGTAGTCCTCGGGCAGCGAGCCGTCGGCGGGCAGCATGGTGGCGTCGGGTCCCATGCCGAGCGAGAGCAGGGACACCGCCACCGCCGGCACGACCTGGGTGAGCAGCATCAGCGGCAGCAGGGGCCGCCAACTGCGCCGCACCGCGCCGGCGCACCGGCTCAACCACCCCTCCAGGCCGGCGTACGGGGGGTTGACCAGCGGGTCCTCGGGGCCCCACGGGCCGGCGTACGGCGCGGGACCGCCGCCCTGGCCCGGATACGGACCGACCCCGGGCGGGAGACTGCCGGCGGGCGGATGGCCCCAGCCCGGCGCCCAGGCCCCGGGCGTCCCCCAGCCGGGCTGACCGGGCGGCGCGCCCCAGCCGGGCTGGCCGGAGGGCGTGCCCCAGGGCGGTTGCCCCCACTGACCACCCGGAGACCCGGAAGCGGGGTCGGGTGGACCCGAAGGCGACTGGTCGGACATGAACCCTCCTCAGCGGGACGCCTGGACGGTTCACGATCTTTCCCGGCACCGGTCGCTACCGCCAGCCGTCACCCGGTGCACCCGACGGGTGGGAACCCGCCCGGCCGCCGGGGCAACAGCCCGGGGTGGGAACCCGATGCGCCCCGTCACCGGGGACGGGGCGGGACCGGCGGGAGGTCAGGCGATGACGCGGACCTGTTCGGCCTGCGGGCCCTTCTGGCCCTGGGCGATCTCGAACTCCACCCGCTGACCGTCGTCGAGCGCCTTGTAGCCGTCCATTTCGATGGCGGAGAAGTGGACGAAGACGTCCTGCCCGCCGTCGACGGCGATGAAGCCGTAGCCCTTTTCGGAGTTGAACCACTTGACGGTGCCCTGTGCCACGGTGCACTTCCTCACTCTGCGCGGCGTTCCCCAACTCCGGATTGCCGGCGGGCCGACAGCGGAGAGCCACCGTTGCGGCGGTCGGTGAGGGCCGCTGAATCGGTGACCGAAATCGCACGCTACACGAGGAGTGACGACAGCGCACGACCACAAATAGGGTCAAATCAGACGGGTATCGACCCGGTCACCCATCGGTGAACGTCTCTGCGGTATGCATGCCTCCATGACCTCTGCCCCGGCCCCACCGGCGACCCGCACGGTGCCCGTGCACCGGGTGCGTCCGCAGGACGCGGCCCGGATGCGGGCGCTGCGGCTGGAGATGCTCGCGGACGCGCCGCTGGCCTTCCTGGAGACCGTCGCCGAGGCCGCCGCCCGGCCGCACGCCGACTACGCGGCCCGGATCGCGTACGTGTCCCAGGGGTGTCACACCGCCCAGTTCGTGGCCGACCCCGGCGGCCGGCTGGTCGGGCACGCGGGCGGCACCCTCTCCCCCGACGAGCCGGACCTGACCGTCGTCTACGCGGTCTACGTGACCCCCTCCTGGCGGGGCAGCGGCCTGCTCGGTGCGCTGATCGACGAGGTCGCCGCCTGGTCGCGCGCCTGCGGCCGACCGCAGCTCATGCTGGAGGTGGTGGTCGGCAACGACCGCGCCTGCCGGGCCTACCACCGCCTGGGCTTCACCGACACCGGGGTACGCGTCCCACACCCCAAGATCCCGGCCCTCACCGAACTCCAGATGCGCCGTCCCGCCTGACCTCCACCCCGCCCCTGGCCGCCCGACCCCCGACCGTCCCCCGCTCCACCGCGACCCCGCCCACCCGGCCCCGGTGATCAAGAGGTTCAGGTCAACCGGAGGCCCGGATCTGACGCAAACTTCTTGATCACCGGGGCGGAAGCGGGGGTCGGAGCGGGGCGGGGCGGAAGCGGGGGGAGGGCCGGGGGCGGGTCAGGCGGGGCGGCGGGACTGGACGATGCGGAAACGGTTGGCCACGTACGCGCCGTCGGTGAGGGCGGCGTTGGCGGCCGGGTTCGCGCCGCTGCCGTGGAAGTCCGAGAAGGCGGCGGACTGGTTGACGAAGACCCCGCCGGTGAGGTTGGCCGACAGGTGCACCCCGACGTCGATCGCGGCGGCCTCGACGGCGTCCAGCACCGCCTCGTCGGTGGAGTAGACGGCGGCGGTCAGCGCGCCGGACTCCCCCACGGTGGACCGCATGATCTCGATGCTGTGCGCGGTCGAGTCGGTGGCGATGACGAACGAGATCGGCCCGAACCACTCCCGGCCGTAGACCTCGGTGTCGGTGGCGGCGAGCTTGACGACGGTGGGCGTCCGGACCACCGCGTCGGGCAGCGCCGGGTGGGCGACGGTACGCGACTCCAGCACGGTCTCGCCGACCTTGGTGACCTCGTCGAGCCGTTCCAGCACCCCGTCGTTGACGATCGCGCCGGTCAGCTCGACGCCCCGGGCCGGGTCGGCGGTGAGCTTGCCGATGGTGGCGGCGATGCCGGCGGCCACCTCGTCGAAGCTCTTGTGCCCCTGGTCGGTGGCGATGCCCCCGGCCGGGATCAGAATGTTCTGCGAGGTCGTGCACATCTGCCCGCTGTAGAGGGTCAGCGTGAAGCCGAGGTTGCGGCACATCCCGGCGAAGTCGTCGGTGGAGTCGATCACGACGGTGTTCAGGCCGGCCTTCTCGGTGTAGACCGTCGCCTGCCGGGCGTTGGCCTCCAGCCAGTCGCCGTACCCGGTGGAACCGGTGAAGTCGACGATCTTCACTGCCGGGTGCAGGGCCAGCGTCGAGGCCAGCTTCTCGCCGGGGGCCTCGGGGGCGAGCAGCACCAGGTCGGGGTCGAAGCCGGCCTCGGCGAGCACCTCCCGGGCGTACTTCACGGTGATCGCCAGGGGCAGCACCGCGCGGGGGTGCGGCTTGACCACCACCGGGTTGCCGGTGACCAGCGAGGCGAACAGCCCGGGGTACGAGTTCCAGGTCGGGAAGGTGTTGCAGCCGATCACCAGGGCCACCCCGCGCGGCACCACGTGGAACGTCTTGGTCATCCGCAGCGGGTCGCCCTTGCCGGCGGCCTTCTCCCAGCCGGCCGTCCCCGGGTGCCGGGTCATCTCGGCGTACGCGTAGGCGATCGCCTCCAGGGCCCGGTCCAGCGCGTGCGCGCCGCCGGCCTGGAACGCCATCACGAACGCCTGCCCGCTGGTGAACTGCACCGCGTTGGCCAGCTCGAAGATGTGCTTGTGCAGCCGGTCGAGGATCTCCAGGCAGACCCCCACCCGGGCCTGCGGGCCGGCGTCGCGCCAGGCCGGCAGGGCGGCGGAGGCGGCGGCGACCACCTCGTCCGCGCCCGGGTGCGGGTAGCGCACGTCCAGGGCCACCCCGAACGGGCTCGTCTCGGTGGCGACCCGGTCGGCCGTGCCGGGCTGGTCGAGCGGGAAGTCACCACCGAGGTACGCCTCGAAGGCGGCCTTCCCGTCGGCGGCGGCCGTCTCGCCGTACACCCGGGGGCTGGGTGATTCGGGATACGCCGACCAGTACCCCCGCTCGGTGATCGCGGTCAGCGCCCGGTGGAGGGTGTCGGCGTGCCTGTCGTACAGCGGGTGCGGGGTCTCCGTCATGCCCGCCATCATGCAACAGATGACGACCAGATCAGTAGGGGCGTGTCACAGATCAGATGGTCGACTGCCACTCCGTGGACCCGGCCACCGGCCGGAACCCGAGCTGCTCGTTGATCGCGATCATGTGGCTGTTCGCCGCCGCGTTGTAGGTGTCGACCACGCTCAGCTCCGGCTCGTACGCCAGGGTGTGTTCGAGGTTCTCGGCCTTGCAGAGCAGGCCGAGCCGGTGCCCCCGGTGGGCCGGGTCGACGATGGTGATCTGCTGCCAGGCGTGCCGGGTGGTGTTCGCGGCCAGGCTGAGCATGCTCCACGCGACCAGCCGGCCGGACTCCCCGTGCACGGCGGCGACGCTGTACCGGCGGACGCCCCGCGCGTCCAGCGCCCGCTCCATGCCCTGGATGCGCTCGGCGTCCACCCGCTCGGGTTCCCACTCCAGGTCACCCAGGGGCGCGTCGGCCAGCAACCGGCCCTCCAGGTAGGCGAGGTCGGCGAGATGCTCCGACTGCGGGTGTCCGTGCCAGCGGACCGTGCGGTAGCCGGCGGCGGCCGACCGCGCCCCGGCCCGCAGCGCCGCCAGCCGGTCCCGGTCGAGCGCGGTGACGTCGAGCCGGCGACGGACGTCAACCAGCGCCGGCCGGGCACCGAGCGCCGCCGCGAAAGCCGCCCCGGGAAACTCCCCCACCGGGGTGACCCCGACCGCACCGACCGACGACTCCCCGCCCGGCCCGCCCGACGCCGACGCACCCGGCTCATCGGGTGTCGTCCCACCCGGACCGCCCGGCGTCGCCCCGACCGGCCCGTCCGGCGTCGCCCCGCTCGGTCCGTCCGGCAGCGGGGTCACGGTGGAGCCGACCACCCGTTTGCAGCCGGCCTCCCGGAGCAGCCGCCGGGCGTGGGCGAACAACGCCCGCCCCACCCCGCGCCGCCGGTACGCCGGGTCCACCGCCAGCTCGATGCTGGCGTTCTCGGTGTTGTCCAGCAGGTGCAGGTTGACCCGGACCCAGCCGACGGGCACCCCGTCGAGCCGGGCCACCGACCACCGGGTGTCGATGCCGGGCATCGGGTGCCACAGCGACGCCTCGAAGCGTCGCCGGCAGAGCGGCGGGAGGTCGGGGGATTCCGTCGCCTCGACCGTCGCCGCGATCCGGTAGAGGGCGTCGAGGGTGGGCTGATCGGTCCGGTCGATCGTCGCGATGTCCAGGGCCACGCCGCGAGTCTTCCCGTGGACGACACCGAGGGCCAGCGGATTTCCGCTGGCCCCCGGTTCACGTTGGTCGGGAGGGACGTTCGCACAACGCCTCCGGCGTTGGGTCGCAAGAACTTGAAAAGTCTCCGGCGAAAGCCCTCCCGCACGGAGCATCTTCCGCCGCCCGGTTCCTGCCGTCAAGTCCTTCCCGGCGGGTTTTCACCACGCACCGCGAAAACCCGGTCACCCAGAGATCCACTCGGGCCGCCCTGCGCCCATGATCGACACAGTGGGGCCGAAGAGGCGGTGTCCCGGCCGGCTGACACCGCAACCCGCGCCCCGATGGGTCGACCACCGACGCAGAGGCGGGCGGTGCGCCGGGTTCAGGAGAGGAGGCCGGCGTCGCGGGCGGCCCGCAGGGACGGCTTGATCCGGTGGGTGGGGCCGACCTGACCGGCAACCGCGTCGATGGTCTTCAGGCCCTCGCCGGTGTTGAAGACGACCGTCTCGGCGGTCGGGTCGAGCCGGCCGGACTCGACGAGCTTGCGCAGCACCGCCACGGTCACCCCGCCGGCCGTCTCGGCGAAGACGCCTGTGGTGCGGGCCAGCAGCCGGATGCCGGCGCGGATCTCGTCGTCGTCGACGTACTCCATCCAGCCGCCGGTACGCCGCACCGCCTCCAGGGCGTACAGGCCGGCGGCGGGGTCGCCGATGTTGAGGGACTTGGCGATGCCGGTCGGCCGGACCGGGGTGATGGTGTCGGTGTCGGCGTGCAGGGCGGCGGCGATCGGGTTGCAGCCGGCCGACTGCGCGCCGAACACCCGCCAGCCTCCGGCCGGGGCCTCGACCAGGCCGATCTCGACCAGCTCGGTGAACGCCTTGTCGATCTTGGTGAGCAGTTCGCCGGAGGCCATCGGGATGACCACCTGGGCCGGGATGCGCCAGCCGAGCTGCTCGGCAACCTCGTACCCGAGGGTCTTGGAGCCCTCGGCGTAGTAGGGCCGGACGTTGACGTTGACGAAGGCGGTGTCCTCGAACTCGTCGGTCTCCACCAGTTCGCCGCAGAGCCGGTTCACGTCGTCGTACGAGCCGTCGATGGCGACCAGGTCGCCACCGTAGACGGCGGTGGTGATCACCTTGCCCTGCTCCAGGTCGCCCGGGATGAAGACCACCGAGGGTGCGCCGGCACGGGCCGCGTGGGCGGCCACCGAGTTGGCCAGGTTGCCGGTCGAGGCGCAGGCGAACCGCTCGAAGCCGAGCGCCTTCGCGGCGGTGAGCGCCACCGAGACCACCCGGTCCTTGAACGAGTGGGTCGGGTTGGCGCTGTCGTCCTTGACCCACAGCGGCGCGCTGATGCCCAGCTCGGCGGCGAGATGGGGTGCCGCCACCAGCGGGGTCAGCCCCGGGTCGAGGGTGACCCGGGTGGCCGGGTCCTGACCGGCGGGCAGGAGGGCGGCGTACCGCCAGATGTTCTGCGGGCCGGCCTCGATCTGCTCGCGGGTGACGCGCGCCAGCGCGGCGGCGTCGTAGTCGACCTCCAGCGGGCCGAAACACTCGTAACAGGCGTGCTGCGCGGCGAGCGGATAGCGGGCGGAGCAGGCGCGGCAGACCAGGGCACGGGCGGGGCTGGCGGCGGTGTCGATACCGGGGGCGGCGATCGTCGACGTCATGTCGATTCCTCTCATCTTTCCCCGCATCGCACCCTGCGGCGGGGACGGAATTGGCACCTGCCCCGCCGGACGCTCAGCGATGAGCGCGCGGGGTGGTTGCCGGGGCGTCGTCGGGCCGTATCCCTCAGCCCCTCTGGATGAGGTATGCAGTTGTGAGACCGAGTCTAGGCAGCTTCGCGGCCATCGCCCAGCCTGCTTCCCACGGTGTGAACCATGGCGTTGGCCACCCTGCCACCGGGCATCGACCGGGCACCCCGGTCGGCACCGGTGTTTCGGGGAAGTTTCCAGCTCAACACGTCCGTGGGCACCGGGCGGAGAAACCCGTTCGCCGGCCCTCCGGTCGGCCCCTGACCGCGCTCCGACAGGCCGACCCGGGCGGCCCATCGAGCCGATGACCGGCATTGCCATCGATCAGTACGGTGCGGGTGATCTGATGTCGAGAGAGGACCCCCGGCAATGCGACGGATACCGTTGAGCCTCACCAGTCTCGCCCTGGTCTGCCTGCTCACCGCGTGCGGGGGTGAGCAGGGCACGAAGGACGGGGCGGCGCCGACGGTCGGCCCGTCCGCCGAGCCCTCCACGGCCTCGGTGCTGAACGCGGCCACGGCCGAGCCGACGCCCACCGACGTCGAGCCGACCCCGCAGAAGAAGAGCGCCCCCGCCACCGCCCCGGCGGTCACCACCACTCCCCCGGCACCGGTGGTCAAGGCTCCGTTGACCTGCGCCCATCTGGCGGGCGCCAAGCTCGGCAGCAGCAAGACGCCCTACAACGGCTATCCGGACTACCTGCCGTTGAGCGAGGGGCAGTGGTCGGGCGAGGACGGCGCGACCGTGACGCTCCAGAAGCCCTGCGGTATCGGCGACCTCGACGGCGACGGCGCGGACGACGCGGTCGGCGTGGTCTCGATCAACTCCGGGGGCAGCGGCACCTTCTACACCGTCGCGGTGTGGCGCAACAACGGCGGCATGCCGGTGTTCCGGGCGCTGACCGATCTCGGCGACCGGACCCCGGTCGTGTCGGTGAGCGTGGCCGGACAGCGGGCCACCGTGGTCTGGTTGACCCGCAGCCCCAGCCGGGGCATGGCCGAGCTGGACATCAAACGCACCTCGGTCTACAAGCTCTCCGGCAGCACGCTCACCGAGGTGAGCCACACCGACGCTCCCTACAACCCCTGACCTGCCGCGTCGCCGGGGCGTCGGAGCGCCGGCGGCCGAGCAGCGTGTCGAGCGCCCAGGAA
>NZ_JBMDWU010000124.1:0-8908 GCF_048594385.1 Micromonospora sp.
GTCGAGGTAGACCTCCCGCGTCGGGGAGCCCTTGATGCCGAGCTTCTTCTCCGGAGCGCCGAAACTCACCCCCGGGTCGGACTTCTCCACCACGAACGCGGAGATCCCCCGCGACCGGGCGGCCGGGTCGGTGACGGCGAACACGGTGTAGAACTCCGACACCCCGGCGTTGGTGATCCACCGTTTCACCCCGTTGAGGACCCAGTGGTCCCCGTCCCGGACGGCCCGGGTCGTCATCGATGCCGCGTCGCTGCCGGCCTCGGGCTCGGACAGGCAGTACGAGAACATCGCCTCACCCGCCGCCACCGGCGTCAGGTAACGCTGCTTCAACTCCTCCGACCCGGCCAGCAGCAACGGCATCGTGCCCAGCTTGTTCACCGCCGGGATCAGCGACGACGAGGCGCACGCCCGCGCCACCTCCTCGATGACGATCGCGGTGGCCAGGGCGTCCGCGCCGGCCCCGCCGTACTCGACGGGGATGTGCGGGGCGTGGAAGTCGGCGGCCCGCAGCGCGTCGTACGAGGACTTGGGGAACT
This sequence comes from Micromonospora sp., assembly GCF_048594385.1. Taxonomy (NCBI): domain Bacteria; kingdom Bacillati; phylum Actinomycetota; class Actinomycetes; order Micromonosporales; family Micromonosporaceae; genus Micromonospora; species Micromonospora sp. Next base: position 537 of record NZ_JBMDWU010000124.1, read on the forward strand.
CCCCCGTCTCGTCGGCCTCGGCCGCGTGCGGGGCCACCTTGGCGGCACAGACCTCGCGGACCGCCTCGCGGACCGCGTCGTGCTCCTCGGGCAACCGGTAGACGTCGAACGTCTGTTCTGCGGCCATGTCGGCCCTCCCCTTTCACCGCTATCATGCGCAGTCTGTGTGCCGTCTCCAGGCCGCCGACTGCCGCAGACTGAAGGATAGCCATCGTGGTTCCCCACCACGTTACCGGCCGGTAGGATCGTGCCGGGCAGGCGTCGACAGCGCACAACTACGCTGACCGAACGACAGGTTTTCCATCGGTGCCCGGCCAGGCGCCGCAGCCGATTGCGACGCAGTGAAGCGCCGCCAGTGCGAGCGGAGAAGACAGGCGTGACGATCCCGTACCCGAACATCCAGCCGGCGCCGACCATCTCCCCGGTGGCGCCCCCCTCGGGTGCGCCGCGTCCCCGGGTGACGTTCCTGGGCACCGGCTACCTCGGCGCGACGTACGCCATCTGCTACGCCGAACTGGGCTACGAGGTGCTCGGCTTCGACGTCGACGCCGACAAGATCGCCAAGCTGAACGCGGGCGAGGTGCCGATCCACGAGCCGGGCCTCGACGAGCTGCTGCGGCGCAACCTGGCCGCCGGCCGGCTGCGGTTCTCGACCGACATCGCCGAGACCGCCGAGTTCGGCGACGTGCACTTCATCTGCGTCGGCACCCCGCAGCGGGCCGACGGCATGGGCGCCGACCTGTCGTACGTCGAGGCCTCGGTAACCGCCCTGGCCCAGCAGCTCACCCGCAAGGCGCTGATCGTCGGCAAGTCCACCGTGCCGGTCGGCACCGCCGAGTGGGTGGAGCAGCTCGTCGGCAAGCACACCCCGGACGACCTGGGCGTCGAGGTGGCCTGGAGCCCCGAGTTCCTTCAGGAGGGCTTCGCCGTCGACGACGTGCTGCGCCCCAACCGGATCGTGGTGGGCGTCAAGACCGAGTGGGCCAACGCCATGCTCTACGCCGCCCACAAGGGCGTCTTCGACCTGGCTGCCACCGAGGACCGGGAGGTCCCGCTGGTGGTCACCGACTTCGCCACCGCCGAACTGGTCAAGGTCGCCGCGAACGCCTTCCTGGCCACCAAGATCTCCTTCATCAACGCGATGGCCGAGGTCTGCGAGGCCAGCGGCGGCGACGTCACCCAGCTCGCCCGCGCCATCGGCTACGACCCCCGGATCGGCAACCGGTTCCTCCAGGCCGGACTCGGCTTCGGCGGCGCGTGCCTGCCCAAGGACATCCGCGCCTTCCAGGCCCGCGCCCAGGAGTTGGGCGCCGGTGAGGCGCTGCGCTTCCTGCACGAGGTCGACCTGATCAACCTGCGTCGCCGCACCCGGGTCCTCCAGCTCGCCGCCGACCTGCTCGGCCGCCGGTCCGGCCCGGCCGGCCCCGACTTCTCCGGCACCCGGATCGCGGTGCTCGGCGCGACCTTCAAACCCAACACCGACGACGTCCGCGACGCCCCGGCCCTCGCCGTCGCCGCGCTGCTCGCCAAGGCCGGCGCCGACGTGCACGTGTACGACCCCCAGGGCACCGAGAACGCCCGCCGGGTCGCCCCCGAACTGGTCTACGAGTCCAGCGTGAACGACGCCGTCTCCGGGGCCGACCTGGTCTGCGTACTCACCGAGTGGGCCGACTTCCGCAACGCCGACCCGGTCGCCCTCGGCGAGCTGGCCGCCGGCCGTCGGGTCGTCGACGGCCGCAACTGCCTCGACGCGGCACTGTGGACGCAGGCCGGCTGGGAGTACCGGGGCATGGGTCGCCCCTGACGACACCGCGACGCGCCGGCGCGGGAGGTGATCCTCCCCGCGCCGGCGCGTTTTTTGTACCCCTAACGGAGCGGCAGGTGTCGAAATCCACGCCCGCTCAGGGCATGCTGCGTGGGGGCGGCGTCCACAGTGCGTCCGGCCGGGTGGAGGGATGTCGTGGAGAGCTTCCAGTGCTCCTCGTGCGGGCGGCAGATCAAGCCGGCGGCCCGCTGCCCCAACTGCGGGGCCGAGCAACCGCAGTGGCGCGAACACCTGGCCGAGATCGAACGCTCCATCGCCGAGATGAAGGCCCGCGACGCCGAGATCGCCCGGGAGCAGCGGCAGATCGCCGCCAAGATGCAGGCCGCCCTCTTCCAGCGGGACATCCTCGCCCACGCCGGTGAGGACCGCATCAAGCAGGCCACCCGGCCGCGCCGGGTGCTGCGCCGCAAGGCGGACCGGCGACCGCCCACCGCCACCGCCGGGGCACCGCCCCGGGTGCCCCGGCAGGGTGCCCCCACCGGGCCGGCCGGCCCCGACGAACCGCCGCTCCCACCGCCGTACCGGACCGCCACCTGGCTGGGTGCGGACAACCCGGAGCACCCGGCCGAGGCGTCCTCCCGCGAGGTGCAGAACATCCCGCTCGGGCTGGGCGCGCTGGTGCTGGCCGTGGCCGCGGTGGTCTTCGCCGCCGTCGCGACCAGTTCGATGGACGCCCTCGCCCGGCTCGGCATCCTGCTGGTCGCCACCGTCCTGCTGCTGCTCGCCCCGCCGGTGCTGGCCCGCCGGGGGCTGACCTCCACCGCCGAGACGATCTCCACGGTCGGCCTGCTGCTGGTGCCGCTGGCCGGGTACGCGCTGTGGGCGGTCGACCGGATCGGCGCGTCCGGGGCGGTCTTCTCCGGGGTGATCTTCGCGCTGACCACCGGCGTCGCCCTCGCCTACGCGCTGGGCACCGGTCTGCGGGCTCCCCGGTTCGCGGCGGTGCTGGCCGCCCAACCCGTGGTGCCGCTGCTCGTCTACGAGTGGATCGGCGGCCCGACCGGCTGGGCGGTGGTGCTCACCGTGGTGGCCGTGCTCGACCTCGCGCTGGTCCGCTCCGGCATCATGCGGGAACGGCCGGCCGCGCCGGAATCCGCCCCCGACCGGCCCGCCGGGCCGCCCCGGCAGCGGGTCGCCCCGGACGGCCGGCCGGAGGGGGCACCCGAGGAGTCGGGCGAGGTGCTCGACGCCACGGCGGCCACCCCGGACAGCGTCCCCCGGCCGGTGCCGTGGCTGGCCCAGACGACCTGGCTGCTGCACGGGGTGGCGGTGGCCCTCGCCCTGGCGTACGCGGTCACCGCGCTGCTGCGGGCGCAGACCGTACCGGCGGCCACCGCCGCCGGCGCGGCGCTGCTGCTGGCCGCGGCGGTGGGCCTGGCCGGCACCCTGCTGCTGCGCCGCGCACCGTTGCCCGACGTGGGCGCCGGCATCCTCACCCTGGCCGTGATCGGCGCGCTGGGACGGGTCGCGTCGGTGGCCTTCCCGGGCCGGGCGCTGCTGCTGATCGCCGCGGTCATCACGGTGACCGGGCTGGCCGTGCGGGCCGTACCGGAAGCCGCCCGGCGGGGGCCGCAGCTCGCCTCCGCGGCGGCGCTGACCGTCAGCGGCCTGGTGGTGGCCGGCGGTGCGCTGCGGGCCGGGCTGGCACCGGTCCAGGCGGCGCTGCCCGCCTGGCGGGCCGACCTGACCGCGTTCCCCGGCGAGGTGGCGGCGGCGGCCGGTCCGTCCGCCGGGCAGCTCGCCGCCAGCGCCCTGCTGCTCACCATCGCGGCGGTGCTCGCCCTGCCGCCGGAGATCCGCCGCGAGTTCGCGGTGGTCGGCGCGGGACTGACCGCACTGGCGGTGCCCGCCTCGCTGGGTCTGGGCTGGGCGGCGGCACCCTGGCCGATGGTGCTGGCGGCGGTCGCGATCGGCGTCGCCGGGCTGTGGGCCGGCACCACCCGGGCGGCCGTGGTGCACGCCGGAGCCGCCACCGTGGTCGGGTTCCTCGGGGCCGGTGCCGCGCTGAGCCGACCGGCGCTGACCGCCGCCGCCCTGGCCGTGCTGATGCTGGCCGGCGTGCTGGTGGCGCTCGCGCCCCGGGTCCGGATCGCCCCGGCCGCCGCCGACGTCCTCTCCGGCTGGGCGGCCGGCGGCGCGTCGCTCGCGCTACCCGGCGCGGTCACCGCGTTCGTCGCGGCCACCGAGCCGTCCGGGCCGGTGCTCACCCCGGCGGTGCTGCGGGAGCTGACGGTGCCGATCCTCGCGGCGGGGTTCCTCGCCGTCTGCGTCACCCTCGGCTATGCGGCGATGATGCAGGTGTCGCAGCGGCACCTGAGCCTGCCGCACGCCGTCGGCACCGGGCTGGGTGCGCTGGCGGTGATCGGGGCCGCCTTCTTCGCCCCGGGCCGCACGGCCGCCGACGCCTGGCTCGGCGGGCTGGTGCTGATCGCCACCGTGCTGCTGCTCTTCGCCGGCCGGATCGACGCACGTCGCCGCTCGGATCTGGCGTTGGACGGCGCCGACCTGGCCGCCGCCGCCGTCACCACGGCGCTGATCGCCACCCTCGCCCGGATCACGGCGGTCATCTCACCCGGCGGGCAGCTCGCGGTCGCCGCCGTGCTGGTGCTGGTGGTCGCCGTCGCCGCGCGGGCGATGCCCGAGGAGTGGCGGCGCGGGCCGGTGCTCGGCATCGCCGTCGGCGCCGCCCTGATCGGGGTGCTGGCCGGCTGGTCGGCGCTGCGCGGCGGGGTGGGTGTGCTGGCCACCCCGGGTCCGATCTGGGCCGGTGACCTCACCGGTTGGCCGGCCGCGCCGACCGGCGGCTCGACCTGGCAGGCTCCCGTCGCGCTGGCGCTGCTCGCGCTGGCCGCCGCGATCCTGCTCCCCACCCCCTGGAAGTACGACGTAGCCGGGGTCGGCGTGGTGCTGGCCACCGTCGGCGTCCCGGCCGCCTTCGACCTGCCGTGGTGGTCGCCCGTCCTGGTGGGGCTGACCGTAGCCACCGTCTTCGGTACCGCCGCGGTGGCCTCCGCCGACCCGCGTGCCGGGCTGTCCCGGGCCACCGTGGCCGGGGTGGTCGCGCTGCACGCCGCCGGGGCCGGGCTGGTGCGCCCGTGGACGACCGCGCTCGCCCTGGGCGGCATCGCGCTGATCGGCCTGACCGTGGCGGCGATGGCCCGGTCCCTGGCCCCCTCGCTGGTCGAGGACGTCGAGACCGAGGGGATGCCGCCGCACCTGGTGCAGATCGGTGGTCTGGCGACCGCCGCCGCGCTGCTCGCGCTCCCCGGCGCGGTCGCCGCGCTCGCCGCCGAGTTCGGCCACGGGGCGCAGGTGGTGCTGACCGCCGCGCTGGCCGCGTCCAGCTTCGGGCTCGCCGCGGTGGCCGCCGTCCGCCGGCAGGTCCCGCAGTATCTGCCGTACGCGAGCGCGGCGGTCGCCGGTGGGGCGACCGTCAGCGCCGTGGCCGCCATCTTCGTCGACCTCCCGTCCGGGGTGTTCGCCGCCGCGGCGGCGCTGCTCGGGGTCCTCGCCGAACTGGTCCGGGCGGCGACCGTGCCACCGGTCGGGTCCGCCCAGCCGGTACGTCGCTGGGCGGTCCTGCTGGACGGCGCGCTGCGCCGGCTGCCCGACGACGGCACGCAGCGACGCTGGCGGATCGACCCGGCCGCCGGGGCGCTGGCCGCAGCGGCCGTGCCCACCGTGCTGGCCCTGATCTCCCTCGCGCCGCTGCTGTTCGTGGCGCTGGTCGAGCCGCACCGGATGCTCGCCCACGTCTGGCAGGGGCCACCGCCGCAGTTGCGGACCCCGCCACCGGAACTGGTCGACCCGACACACGTGCTGACCGCGCTGCTGCTCACCGGCACCGCCGCGCTGGCCGCCACCGGCCTGTCCGGTGGCCGCCGGTCCCGGGCGGTGCCGGTGGTGCTGCCCGGTCTCGCGGTGACGCTGCTGATCACCCCGATCGCGTTGGGCATGGCCTGGCCGCAGAACGCCCTGGCCGCCCTCGCCGTCTTCACCATCTCGATGCTGGGGCTGGCGTTGACCCCGCCGCCCCCGCTGGCCGAGCGGGCCCGGTCGCTGCGGCTGGCCCGGGTGCTGGTCTTCGTCATCGGGTTGGCCGGTGGTGGCGCGGGGCTGGCCGGCAGTCTCGCCAGCGAGGGGCTGACCCTGTTCACCCTCGGTGGCGCGGTCGGCGTCGGGGTGGTCGCCGCGCTCTTCGGCACCACCGGGCGGGCCCGCATCCTCGGCTGGCTGTTCGCCTCGCTGATGGCGCAGCTCTTCGTGCTCACCGCCGGTCTGGTGGCCGGTTTCCCCGCCGTCTGGTCGGCGTTCGGTGTGCTCGCGGTGGGCGCGGCGTTGCAGGTGTTCGCCGCGACGCTGCCCCGGCTGCGGCGACCCGAGGCGCACCGGGAAGCCGCCACCGTCGAGTGGAGCGGGTACGCCGCAGCGCTCATCGCCCTGGCGCTGGCGTTCGACTCGCCCCGGCACATCGCCGCCCTGCTCGCCGCCTGGGGCGCCGTGCTGGGGGTGGCCGCCGTCCGGCCGGGGCGGCGACCGGTGGAACGCCGCATCCTGTTCTGGGCCGTGGTCGCCTGCGAGATCGTCGCCTGGTGGATCATGATGCGGGTCGCCGACGTGGCGCTGCCCGAGGCGTACACGTTGCCGTTCGCGGCGCTCGCCCTGCTGGTCGGCATCCTCGAACTGCGCGACCGCCCCGACCTGTCGAGCTGGGTGGCGTACGGCCCGGCGCTGGTCGCGGCGTTCGTGCCGACGCTGGCGATCGTGCTGGCCACCGACTCCAGCATGCTGCGTCAGGTGCTGCTGCTGCTCGGCGCGGTCGCGGTGCTGGTATACGGCTCGACCAGCCGGCAGCAGGCCCCGGTCATCGTCGGCGCGGCGGTGACCGCGATCGCGGCGGTGCACGCCCTGTTCAGCCTCGGCCCGTGGCTGGTGCTCATCCCGGTCGGCCTGGTCCTGCTGGTGCTCGGGGCGAGCAACGAACGCCGCCGCCGCGCCCAGGACCGGCTCCAGACCGCCCTGCGCTCCATGCGTTGAATCGGAGGGTCACGGCGGGGTCGGACGTGGTCGGGCTCGGTGAGCCAGGTGGTCGTGGGCGGGCGCATCGCGGCCAGGGGTGGACCGGGCGGTCACGCCCCGGCCGGAACAGCCCGGGGCCGGGCACGGTGATCGACTCGCCTGGGACGACGTTGCGGTATCGACGGGGCCGGATACCGCAACATCGGCCCCATTGCGCGGGCTGCCTGGCCCGAAGGGCGGCCCCGCCCGGGGGCGGCCGCGCCTCGTGGGCGGTCCCGCCTCAGGGTCAGGTCAGGGAGGCGCGGAGGGCGGCGTCCTTCTCGGCGACCAGGTCCTCCAGATCGGCCTGGAAGGAGACCATCCGGGCGCGCAGGGCCGGGTCGGTCGCGGCCAGGATGCGGACCGCGAGCAGGCCGGCGTTGCGGGCGTTGCCGATCGACACGGTGGCCACCGGGATCCCCGCCGGCATCTGCACGATGGACAGCAGCGAGTCCATCCCGTCCAGGTGCTTGAGCGGCACCGGCACCCCGATCACCGGCAGCGGGGTGACCGAGGCGACCATGCCGGGCAGCGCGGCGGCTCCGCCCGCCCCGGCGATGATCACCTTGAGTCCCCGGTCGGCGGCGTCCCGGCCGTACTCGATCATCTTGACCGGGGTGCGGTGCGCGGAGATCACCGCCACCTCGTACGGGACGTCGAACTCGTCCAGGGTGGCGGCGGCGGCCTTCATCACCGGCCAGTCCGAGTCGCTGCCCATGATCAGCCCGACGGTGCTCACCCGTGCCCCTCCCGCAGCCAGCGGGCGGCCCGCGCCGCCCGCGCCCGTACGTCGTCCAGGTCGTTGCCGAGCACCGTGACGTGCCCGATCTTGCGGCCGGGTCGGACCTGCTTGCCGTACAGGTGGACCCGGGCGCCCGGTTCGGCGGCGAAGAGGTGGTGCAGCCGCTCGTCGAGGGAGATCCCGCCCGGCTCACCGCCGAGCACGTTCGCCATCACCACCACCGGGGCGGTCAGCGAGGTGTCCCCCATCGGGTAGTCGAGCACCGCCCGCAGGTGCTGCTCGAACTGCGAGGTCCGGGCCCCCTCGATGGTCCAGTGCCCGGAGTTGTGCGGGCGCATCGCCAGCTCGTTGACGACCAGCCCGGTGTCGGTCTGGAACAGCTCCACCGCCAGCAGGCCGACCACGCCGAGCGCGGTGGCCAGGTCGATGGCGAGCTGCTGGGCGGCGACGGCCGACTCCTCCGGCAGGCCGGGCGCGGGGGCGAGCACCTCGACGCAGATCCCGTCCCGCTGCACCGTCTCCACCACCGGATACGCGGCGACCTGTCCGAACGGCGAGCGGGCCACCTGCACGGCCAGTTCCCGGCGCAGCGGCACCCGCTCCTCGACGAGCAGCGAGGTGCCCCCGGCGAGCAGGGTCGCGGCCAGTTCGGCGGCCTGCCCGGCGTCGTCGACCAGCCACACGCCACGCCCGTCGTAGCCGCCCCGGGCCGCCTTGAGCACCACCGGCCAGCCGTGCTCCGCGCCG
>NZ_JBMDWU010000125.1:0-5008 GCF_048594385.1 Micromonospora sp.
TCCCAGCCAACCAAACCCGAAGATTCGGCCAGCCCGGGGTATAAAACAATTGGCACTGGCTTTACAAGCACCCTGTTGAGTTCTCAAAGAACAACCACACACCAGCCAAACCACCGCACCAACGGCAACCCGACCGGGGTATCTCGTTCGTCGCGCCCCGCGCTCTCGCGCCTGGCACTTTTACTACGTTACCTCACCGTCTTCCCCGTGTCAACCGGTGTGTCCCGGTGTGTCACGCTTCGTACGGCCTTGCTCCGCTGAGCGCACGCAGCGGCTAGCGCTGCGATTGATCATCGGATTTGGCAGAACCGGCCGCTGCGGTCTCCCGCATGCTCGCCCGGTGCTCTGCCGGTCGACAACCTTACCCGGTCGGTTCCGCCCGGCCAAATCCGCCCTGCGGCGTTCGGCTAGCCCCACCCGGACCGCGTCGTCCTGGAGATAGTGCCCCCGACGACCCGGTGCCACACATCGGATTCGAACCCGGGGCTTTTCACCCCGTTTGCCCGTTCCGCGCTGGCAGAGAGAAAGTTACGCGGCCTCAGGTTTGATCGTCAAATCCGCTGGTCATCGGCTTCCGCGCCGCCCGGCTGAACTCGGCGGGACAGGCGACGGGCCGCCCGCCACCCCCGGACGCCGAGCACGCCGGCCGTGGAGCCGATGGCCAACGAGGCGGCGATGAGCAGCGCGTGGATCCAGAGGAAGCCGGTCGGCGCGCCCATGCCGACCGCATCTCCCGACCAGGCCCGCGTGTCGTTCCAGATGGCGAGCCCGAACCTCGGCCAGATCACCCAGGTCCACACCCCGACGCCGACCAGGAACAACGACCAACCCCGCGACAACACCATGGTCGACGAGTATCCCAGCGCCCTGCCGCCTACCGGCCCACCCCCACTCCCGCCCCCGACGGCGGTTCCCGGACCACACCGTGTTGATCAAGAGGTTTGCGTCACCCTCGGGGACATCCGTGACGCAAACTTCTTGATCAACACGGTCGAGCGACGGACCGAGCGACGGGCCGATTGGCGGTCACGTGGCGGTCGGGGCGGGGCGGGTCGAGCCCGGCCGGATCTGGTGGCCGGGTTTCCGCTGGTGGGGGTCGGGGCACCTGGCAGGGGTCGACGACGAGGTGGAGGTGGCCCGGATGCAGCCGTTCAACCCGTGGGCGTGGCGTGACCCGGCGGCGCTGGCCGGTGGATACGACCAGACCGAGCCGGGTGAGCGGCCCGACCGGGAGTCGCACGACGGACCGGACGCGCCCGGCCCGGGCACGCCGCTCGACCTGACCGGATACCGGGTGGAGGCGACCGACGGGCGGATCGGCGCCATCGACGAGGCGAGCGAGGACGCGGGTGCCCGCTGGCTGGTGGTGGACACCGGGCCGTGGATCTTCGGGCGGAAGGTCCTGCTGCCGGTCGGCACGGTCGCCCGGGTGGACCACGGGGACCGGGTGGTGCACGTCGACCGGAGCCGGGAACAGGTCAAGGACTCCCCGGCTTTCGATCCCGAGGACGGTGCCCGGCCGGACTACCGCGACCAGGTCGGCGACTACTACACGCAGAGCTACCGCCGGGGCTGACCGGCGGGGACCTCGGCGGCATCTCGGTGGGGGTCGAGACCCGCCGACGGGCACCGTGGTCGTTCCGGTGCCGGCATGCCCTGCAAAACGAGACCGATCGCCTCGCCGGCCGGGTCCGCCCGACGGGCACTCGCGGGCGGACCGGCCCAGGCCGGGACCAGGCCAGGACAGGCCGGGACGGGACGCATCGGTAGGGCGACCGACCAGGCCGGCACGGGACGGAACGTGGCCAGCAGAGCCGACCCGCCACGCCGGGACCGGACGCGGCCGGCAGGGCCGGACCAGCCACGCCGACGGTCCGGTACGCTGCCGGCATGACCAGCGCGACCGCTCAGCACACCCGGACGTCGTACGACGTCGTGGTCGGTGCGGAGCGACGCCGGCGATCCGTCGCCCGCCCGCGCTGACCCATTCCCCTGCGACCGGCGGATCGAGCCGCCGGTCACCACCGCTGTCCTCGGTCCGTCCGCAGGCTCCCCCGTCCGGGGATCCGCCTGGCTGACGGATCCGAGCAGATCGGCGTACCAATGGATCTTGAAAGGTTGCTCACCGACCGGCTGACGCCCGCGTTCGCCGCCGTGGCCGGCGAACCGGTCGCGCCCACCGTGCGGCGCTCGCCGCGGGCGGACTTCCAGTCCGACGCGGCACTGGCGCTGGCCCGGCGGCTCGGTCGGCCCCCGCGCGAGATCGCCCGGGCGGTGCTGGACCACGCGGTCCTCGACGACGTCTGCGCGGTGGCGGAGGTCTCCGGACCCGGCTTCGTCAACCTGACCCTCGCCGACGGGGCGCTGGCCGGGATGGTCGCCGCGCTCGCCGGCGACGAGCGGCTCGGGGTGCCGGTGACCGGCGAGCCGGAGACCGTGGTGGTCGACTACTCGGGGCCGAACGTGGCGAAGGAGATGCACGTCGGGCACCTGCGCTCGACGGTCATCGGCGACGCGGCCGTCCGGGTGCTGGGCTGGCTCGGACACCGTGTCGTCCGAGTCAACCACCTGGGCGACTGGGGCACCCCGTTCGGGATGCTGATCGCGCACCTGGTGGACCTCGGTGAGGCGGAGGCGGCGCAGGAGCTGTCCATCGGCGACCTGGACGGGTTCTACCGGGCGGCCCGGTCGAAGTTCGACGCCGACCCGGCGTTCCGGGAACGCGCCCGGCAGCGGGTGGTCGCCTTGCAGGGCGGCGACCCGGAGACCCGCCGGCTGTGGCGGCTGCTGGTCGGGCAGTCCCAGCGGTACTTCCTGACCGTGTACGAGCTGCTCGACGTCACCCTGACCGCGGCGGACTTCCGGGGCGAGAGCGCGTACAACGACCGGCTCGGCGCGGTGGTGACCGACCTCGACCGGCTCGGGTTGCTGACCGACAGCGCCGGGGCGACCTGCGTCTTCCCGCCCGGGTTCGTCGGACGCGACGGCGTCGGGCTGCCGTTGATCGTGCGCAAGGGCGACGGTGGGTTCGGGTATCCGGCGACGGACCTGGCGGCGCTACGGCAGCGCGTCGACGAGCTGGGCGCGACCCGCCTGCTCTATGTGGTGGGCCTGCCGCAGCAGCAGCACTTCGCCATGGTGTTCGCGGTGGCCGGGCAGGCGGGTTGGCTGCGTCCACCCGTCCGGGCCGAGCACCTCGGCTTCGGCTCCGTCCTCGGCCCGGACGGGCGGATGCTGCGCAGCCGGGCCGGCGGGTCGGTGAAGCTGGTCGACCTGCTGACGGAGGCGGTCACCCGGGCGACCGCGCTGGCCCGGACCCGCAACCCGGACCTGGACGAGGCGGCGGCGGCCGAGATCGGCCGGGCCGTCGGCATCGGCGCGGTCAAGTACGCCGACCTGGCCACCGACCGGACCCGTGACTACGTGCTCGACTGGGAGCGGATGCTCGCCCTCGACGGCAACACCGCCCCCTACCTCCAGTACGCGTACACCCGGACCCGGTCGGTGCTGCGGCGGGCCGGTGCGGTGCCGGGGGCGGCGACCGTGGTGCTGCTCGGTACCCCGGCGGAGCGGGCGTTGGCGCTCGAGCTGCTCGGGTTCGCCGGTGTCGTCCCCGAGGTGGCCCGGACGGCGCAGTTCCACCACCTCGCCGGCTACCTGCACCGGCTGGCCACCCGGTTCAGCACGTTCTACGAGCGGTGTCCGGTGCTGCGGGCGGACGGGGAGCTGCGGGCGAGCCGGCTGCTGCTGACCGACCTGACGGGACGGACCCTGCGGCAGGGACTGGACCTGCTCGGCATCCGGACGCTCGAACGGATGTGAGCGCGACGCCGGGGCCGCGCCGGGTCGACCGGACGCGGCCCCGGCGGGCTCAGGCGGCCGGACCGCGCAGCCCCTCGTAGTACGGCTTCATCGCCGGGTAGTAGTCGTCGAACCCGGCCTTCGGGGCGTCCGTCCCGGCGGCCACCAGCAGGTCGAGGTAGTACTCCCAGCCGGGGCCGATCTCGCCGACGTGCTCCTCGCTGTCGAGGTGGTGGGTGAACCGCAGCTCGGTGCGGCCGGCCGTCTCGGTGAGCAGCAGCTCGATCCGCCAGCCGCCCGACCCGTCGGCCGCCGACACGGCCAGGTGCCGGGGCGGCTCGCAGATCTCGATCCTCAGCTCGGTCCACGGGGCGTCGTCCTCGAACACCATCTGCAACCGGATCGTCCGGCCGGGGCCGGCGTCGCCCTCCCACGGGCCGAACCAGCGGGCGGTGCGCTCGGGTTCGGTGACGCTCGCCCAGACGTCCGTGACGGGGGCGCGGAAGGTGCGTACCAGCACCAGGTCGGTGCCGGTGGCGGTACGGAACAGCCGTCCGGTGGGGGTGCCGGTCACGCGGTTTCTCCTCTGGCTCGGTCCGCCCGGTTGTGGCGCGCGCGGCGCTCCCGGCGGGTGCGGTGGACCTCGGTCTCCAGCGCGTCGAGGTGCTGCGCCCAGCCGCGTGGGCGGCGGAACCGGGCGAGCCAGTCGGCGAGCTCGGTGAACCGGTCGGCGTCGAGCCGGTAGCGCCGTTGCCGGCCCACCAGCTCGCTGCGGACCAGGCCGCTGTCCCGCAGCACCCGCAGGTGGCGGCTGACCGCCGGCCTGCTGATCGGGAACCGGTCGGCGATCTCCCCGGCGGGAAGGTCGCCGTCGCGTAGCAGCTCGAGGATGTGGCGCCGCACCGGATCGGATATCGCCGCCGCCACCTCGTCCACCGGTAAAGCGTAACCTATGGGGTACGCGTTACCGGTCGGTCCCCACCCCTCAGCGCAGCGGGGTGGGCGTCAGGCGCACCCCGGTGATCTGTTCGTAACGGGCCCACCGGTCGGCGGCGAGCTGCGGGTGGGTGGCGCGGCCGCGCAACGGCGCGAAGGTGGGCTCGGCGCGGCGGAAGCGTCGGCCGGGACCGATGTGCCGGTCGGTGGGCGCGGTCGGGACGGTGGCGGCGAAGAGCATCGGGGCGGCGGCCTCGTCGAGTGGGCGGCG
>NZ_JBMDWU010000126.1:0-5582 GCF_048594385.1 Micromonospora sp.
GCACGGGTTGACGTTGGGTAGTCCGGTGGCGATCCGGGTGGGGAACTCGGAGTGGCCGAAGTGGCGGACGGTGATGGCCGCCGACCCGGTCGATGCGGACGAGTTGGCGAGTCAGGCCCGTAACGCCCCGTTGACGCGTCCCCGGCCCGGCCACGCCGACCTGGCCGGCATGCAGAAGTACGGCCACACCGACGCCCGGCCGATCCTGGAGCGGGCCAGCGCCCGGGAGACCGCTGCCCGGGTCGCCGTCGGGACGGTGGCGAAGGCGCTGGTGAAGCAGGCCCTCGGCATCGAGATCGTGTCGCACGTGGTGGAGTTGGGGTCGGTGGCCGCGAAGCCGGGGCTACGTCCGACGCCCGAGGACGCTGAGCGGATCGACGCGGACCCGTTGCGGTGTCTCGACCCGGACGCGAGCGCGCGGATGGTCGCGGAGGTCGACGCGGCGAAGAAGGCCGCGGACACGTTGGGCGGGGTGGTGGAGGTTCTCGCCTACGGGGTGCCGCCGGGTCTGGGTAGTCACGTGCAGTGGGACCGCAAGCTCGATGCCCGGTTGGCCACCGCTCTGATGTCGATTCAGGCGATCAAGGGTGTGGAGATCGGGGACGGCTGGCAGCAGGCGCGGTCCCGAGGCTCGGAGGCGCACGACGAGATCATGCCCACCGCGACCGGGGTCCGTCGGGTCACCGACCGGGCAGGTGGTTTGGAGGGTGGGATCACCACGGGTGAGCCGGTGCGGGTGCGGGCGGCGATGAAGCCGATCTCGTCGTTGAACCGGGCCCTGGCCACGGTGGATGTGACCACGGGTGAGCCGGCGACGGCGATCAATCAGCGGTCGGACGTGTGTGCGGTTCCTGCTGCGGCGGTGGTCGCGGAGGCGATGGTGGCGCTGGTGTTGGCGGAGGCCGCGGTGGAGAAGTTCGGTGGTGATTCGGTGGCCGAGATCCGCCGTAACCTGACCGGCTACCTCGACAGCCTGATCATCCGGTGAGCGCCGGCTGTCAAGAAAGGCCAACCCGATGACGAAGCCTGTCTGTGTGCTGGTCGGGGCGCCCGGTTCCGGCAAGAGCACCGTCGGCGCGGAGCTGGCCACCCTGCTCGGGGTGGCGTTCCGGGACACCGACACCGACATCGAGCAGATGGCGGGCAAGCCCATTCCGGAGATCTTCATCGACGAGGGTGAGGCGCACTTCCGGGCCCTGGAGCGGGCCGCGGTGCTGGCGGCGTTGACGTCGCACGCCGGGGTGCTCGCCCTCGGCGGCGGGGCGATCCTCGCCGAGGAGAACCGGGCGGCGCTGGTCGGGCACACCGTGGTGCACCTGTCGGTGGAGTTGACCGACGCGGTGAAGCGGGTCGGGCTCGGTGCCGGCCGGCCGTTGCTGTCGGTCAACCCGCGCGCCACCCTGAAGCACCTGATGGACCAGCGTCGGCCGCTCTACGCGGAGGTCGCGACCGCGACGGTGGTCACCGACGGCCGGGCACCGGAGGAGATCGCCGCCGAGATCGTCGCCCTGCTCAAGCCCTGACCGTGCCCACCCGACGCCGGTCCGGCGTCGACCCGTTCCGACGGGGTTCGGGTCGCCAGGTGACCAGCAGAGCCAGGGCGAGCAGGATCTCGGCCAGGTCGCCGACGTAGTACATCAGGGTCGCCGCAGTCCTGAGCTGGGCGGCCGGGGCGGCGGCGTCGACCAGGCCGGCGTACATCAGTTGGGCGAGGGTGGCGTGGGCGGCGACGGAGAGGCCCAGCACCACCAGGCGTACCGGCACGCCGGGGCGGTGCGGTCCGGGGTCGGGGCCGGCGATCGACCAGGTGAAGACGTACCCGCCGACCAGGAAGTGCAGCAGCAGCACCGGGTGCAGGCCGGGATGGGTCAGGGTGACCCGGTACAGCGGCGTCAGGTGCAGCAGGTAGAGGCCGCCGGCGGTGAGCAGCAGCCCGGTGACCGGATGGCTGGCGACCGTCACGGCCGGCCGGCGCAGCAGCCGCAGGGCGGCCCGGCCGGTGCGGGGTGTGACGCTGCGCAGCGCCAGCGTGCCGGGTGCGCCGAGCACCAGCCCGAGCGGCGCGAGCATGCCGACCAGCAGGTGCTGCCACATGTGCCCGACCAGGTCGTGCGCGGGCAGCAGCAGGGCCACCGCGAGCAGTGCGGTGCCCGCGCCGAAGCTGGCCGTGCGCCAGTGGCTCCACCCGCCCCGTCCCGGGTCGCGTTGGCGCAGCGCGGCCGCCAGGTAACCCCAGAACACCACCGGGGGTACGAGCAGCAGCAGCCCCACCCCGCCGCCGTGTGTCCCGGTCATCGCCGCCCGGCGCAGGTGTCCACGGCCGTGGCCCGGCGCTGCACCGCCCAGCCGAGGGCCACCAGTGCCGCCCCGAGCAGCAGGAAGCCGACGTCCCAGGCGGTCTGGTGCGGGCCGCCGTGCACGTGGTGGATGCCGAGCAGGTGGTGGTCGACGATCCCCTCGACCAGGTTGAACAGTCCCCACCCGACCAGCGCCCAGCCCCAGAGTGCGCCGGAGCGCCACAGCCGGCCCCGGGACCGGGTGACCCGGGAGTAGAGCAGGGCCAGCCCGGTGAGCACCGCCACCCAGGTCACCACGTGGAACAGCCCGTCCCACAGGGTGTTCATCTGCAACCCGGGCACGGTGTCCACCGGGTACGCCCTGATCCCGACGTTGTCGCTGCCGGTGCTGCTGAGCATGTGGTGCCACTGGAGCACCTGGTGCAGGACGATGCCGTCGACGAAGCCGCCGAGGCCGACGCCGAGGACGATGGCCGGGAGCCGGATGTCCGCGCCGTCGACGGTGGTGCTGCCCATGGGGTTCCTCCACGTTCGGGTCGGCACGTTCGGGTCGGTCCCGTCCCCGGTGCCCGGGTCCCGTGGGGCTAAACGCCGGCCCGGCTCCCGAGTCACGCCGGGGTGGGCCGCCATCAGGTGGACACTCCCCGTGCCGGAGCCGACGCTGGACTAGGCTGCCGGCGATGGACGAGGTGACCCGGATTCCGGTCGGCGGCGAACGGCCGTACGACGTATTGGTCGGGCGGGGCCTGCTGGCCGAGCTGCCCGCGTTGCTGCCCGACGCGACCCGGACGGCGGTGCTGTACGCGCCGCCCCTGCGGGCGTTGGCCGAGGAGATCGGCGAGCGGTTGGCCGGGGCGGGGATCACCCCGCTGGCGATCGAGGTGCCCGACGCCGAGGCGGGCAAGCGGGTCGAGGTGGCCGCCGACTGCTGGGAGCAGCTCGGGGCGGCCGGCTTCACCCGTACCGATGCGGTGGTCGGGGTGGGCGGCGGTGCGGTGACCGACCTGGCCGGCTTCGTCGCGGCCTGCTGGTTGCGCGGGGTGCGGTGGGTGCCGGTGGCGACCTCGCTGCTTGGCATGGTCGACGCCGCCGTCGGCGGCAAGACCGGGGTGAACACGGCGGCCGGCAAGAACCTGGTGGGGTCCTTCCATCCGCCGGTCGGGGTGCTGGCCGACCTGGGTACGCTGGACAGCCTCCCGCCGGCCGACCTGGCCGCCGGGCTGGCCGAGGTGGTCAAGTGCGGTTTCATCGCCGACCCGGTGATCCTGGACCTGGTCGAGGCGGACCCGGCGGCCGCCGTCGACCCGACCGGCCCGGTGGCCCGGGAGCTGATCGAGCGGGCGATCCGGGTGAAGGCCGACGTGGTCTCCGGTGACCTGCGCGAGTCGGGGGTGCGGGAGGTGCTCAACTACGGGCACACGCTGGCGCACGCGATCGAGAAGGTCGAGGGGTACCGCTGGCGGCACGGGCACGCGGTCTCCGTCGGCACCGTGTATGCCGGCACGCTCGCCCGGCTGGCCGGGCGGCTCGACGCGGCGACCGCCGAGCGGCACCGCCGGGTGCTGTCCGCGCTGGACCTGCCGACCAGCTACCCGGCGGACGCCTGGCCGGACCTGCTGGCGGCGATGCGGGTGGACAAGAAGGCCCGGGGGAGCCGGTTGCGGTTCGTGGTGCTCGACGGTCTGGCCCGTCCGGCGATCCTGGACGGCCCGGACGACGAACTGCTGCACGCCGCCTACCGGGAGGTCAGCCGGTGACCGGCCCCGACACCCCCCGGGTGTACGTGCTCAACGGGCCGAACCTGGGCCGGCTGGGCACCCGCCAGGTCGACGTGTACGGCGTGACCAGCTATGCCGACCTGGTGACGCTCTGCGTCGAGACGGGCCGTGAGCTGGGGTTGGACGTGGTGGTGCGGCAGACCGACGCGGAACACGAACTCGTCGGCTGGCTGCACGGGGCGGCGGACGAGGGCGCGTCGGTGGTGCTCAACCCGGCGGCCTGGTCGCACTACTCGATCGCGGTCCGCGACGCCTGCGCGTTGCTGCGTGCCCCCCTGGTCGAGGTGCACATCTCCAACATCCACGCCCGGGAGGAGTTCCGGCACCACTCGGTGGTGTCGGCGGTGGCCACCGGGGTGATCTGCGGTCTGGGCGTGGACGGCTACCGGCTCGCGCTGCGGCACCTCGCCACCCGGCTCGCCGGGGCCGACTGAACCACCGCCCGTTACTCTGTGTGATTGTCGGTCCGGTCCGTGGGGGGTGTGGCGGGCCTCCGTTGACGGCCCCGCCGCCGATTAGACGCAGCTAGTAGACTTGTCAGGTCTGTCCGCCAATTGATGATCAAGGCAGGAAATGGCATCCACCAACGACCTCAAGAACGGCCTGGTACTCAACCTCGACGGGGAGCTGTGGTCCGTCGTCGAGTTCCAGCACGTCAAGCCCGGTAAGGGTGGGGCGTTCGTCCGCACGACGCTGAAGAACGTGCTGTCCGGCAAGGTCGTCGACAAGACCTTCAACGCGGGCACCAAGGTCGAGACCGCCACCGTCGACAAGCGCACCATGCAGTACCTGTACGCCGACGGTGAGGACTACGTCTTCATGGATCTGGAGACGTTCGACCAGATCACCGTCCCCGGCGGCACCGTCGGCGAGGCCGCCAACTACCTCCTCCCCGAGGCCGAGGCGACCGTCGCCACCCACGAGGGTGTGCCGCTCTACATCGAGCTGCCCACCAGCGTGGTGCTCCAGGTCACCTACACCGAGCCGGGTCTGCAGGGCGACCGGTCGACCGGCGGCAACAAGCCGGCCACCGTCGAGACCGGCGCGACCGTGCAGGTGCCGCTGTTCATCACCACCGACGAGAAGATCAAGGTCGACACCCGCGACGGCCGTTACCTCGGCCGAGCCTGATGGCCGAGGGCGCCAAGCAGCAGATGCCGGCGCGCCGCAAGGCGCGCAAGCGGGCGCTGGACGTGCTCTTCGAGGCCGACCTGCGGGACCGGCCCCCGGTCGAGGTGCTCGCCGGCTACGTCGAGCGGATCGAGAAGCCGCGTCCGGAACACCTGGACTACGCGATCGGTCTGGTCGAGGGGGTCGCCGGGCATCTCGATCGGATCGACGAGGTGATCGCCAGCTACGCCGAGGGCTGGACCCTGGACCGGATGCCGGCGGTCGACCGCAACCTGGCCCGGATCGCCGTCTACGAGCTGCTCTACGTCGACGAGATCGACGACGCGGTGGCGATCAGCGAGGCGGTGGAGCTGGCCCGGCAGATGTCCACCGACGA
>NZ_JBMDWU010000127.1:0-1809 GCF_048594385.1 Micromonospora sp.
TCCCAGCCAACCAAACCCGAAGATTCGGCCAGCCCGGGGTATAAAACAATTGGCACTGGCTTTACAAGCACCCTGTTGAGTTCTCAAAGAACAACCACACACCAGCCAAACCACCGCACCAACGGCAACCCGACCGGGGTAACTTCTCCAAGTTACTTGGACTGAATTCCGCTGTCAAATTCGCTGTCGCGATCTGTCAGCCTGGTTCAGCCTTATCCACGTTGTCACGCACACCGTTTCCGGTGGTCGTTGCGATCGCGGGAATCAGCAGACCGGCCGGCATCCGCTTTCGCGGTGCCCGCCCGGCTCCCTGCCGGCTTCAGAACCTTACCCGGTCGGCTTCGCGTTCGCAACCCCGACTTTCCGAGGAGTTCCGCACCGCCCGATCCTCAGCATCGCTCGGCGTCTCCGCCACGATCCTGGTGCCCGCTTTCGGCCAGTTCGTCCGGCCTCCCGCGTGCAGAGAGAAAGTTACGCGGACGCCCCACGGAAGGCAAATCAATGATCGTCACTACCTTCGTCGGCGGGCATCACCTGCCGGGCTGTGCACCCTGCCGGTGTTGTGCCCGCGCACCGAAACAACGCCGAGGTGGCCGATCCGTGCCAGAGTGGCTGCCATGGATGAGGCGTCCCGCTCCCCCACGGTCACCCTCGCCGACGACGCACTACTGGGACTCCTGCTGCCCTTCTGGCAACTGGTGATCGCAGCGGTCGTGCTCGTCGTCGTCGTACTGTCGGTCGTGCGGCTGGCCCGGCGCGGGCCCTCCAGGATGGGAACGGCCCTGCTGGTGACGGCGGCGGCGATCATCACGCTGGCAGTCGTGGGGGTGCTGCTGAGCTGACCGCGCCCGGCCCCGCCCGCGGGTGCGTCAGAGGCGGCGGTTGGCCAGGCTGGGCAGCTCGGCGCGGATCGTGCGCAGCCGGTCCAGGTCGAGGTCGACCACGGTGAGACCCGGTCCGTCCGGCACCTGGCCGAGCACCGTGCCCCACGGGTCGACCACCATGCTGCGGCCGAAGCACGTCCGGCCCGGGTCGTGGTCACCGGTCTGCCCGGCGGCGGCCACGAAACACTGGTTCTCGATCGCCCGGGCCCGCAGCAGGACCTCCCAGTGGTCCCGCCCGGTGTGCATCATGAACGCCGCCGGCACGACGAGCAGGTGCGCTCCCCCGTCCGTGGCGAGTCGCCGGTACAGCTCCGGGAAGCGCAGGTCGTAGCAGATGGTCAGGCCCACCCGCAGGCCCTCCACGTCGACCACCACCGGTTCCGCTCCGGGGGCCACCGTGGCGGACTCGCGGTAGGACACCCGCCCGGGGATCTCCACGTCGTACAGGTGGATCTTCCGGTAGCTGGCGGCGAGGGTGCCGGACCGGTCGAAGACCAGCGAGGTGTTCCAGGTGTGCGCCGGATCCGGCCCGATCTCGTGGAAGGAGCCGGCCACCAGCCAGATCCCCAACCGGCTGGCCACCTCGGCGAAGAAGGTGCCCACCGCCCCGTCCACCCCCTCGGCCGGCGGCATACCGTCGGCCGGGCCGAGATAGTCGACGTACTCGGGAAGGACCGCCAGGTCGGCACCGGCCGCCGCGGCCCGCACGAGCAGAGCCTCGGCGGCGGCCAGGTTGGCCGACCGGTCGGCGCGGGCGTTGAGCTGGCAGACGGCGACGCGCATGCTGCCCAGGGTACGGGCGGACGGCGACCCGGGACAGTGCGCGGCCCGACGGGGCCGGAACGCGGACCCCCGCCCGGGGCTTCGTCCCCGGACGCCGGGCGCTCGGCCACCTGTCGTCGACCACCGGGCACCACGTGGACGC
>NZ_JBMDWU010000128.1:0-2355 GCF_048594385.1 Micromonospora sp.
TCGGCGTTCCACTTGGTCATCCAGGCCCGAGGGTTGTAGTCGTTGCTCGATGGGTCCGCGGACGGGCTGCTGCTCGGGTCGGCCTGAGCCGCCGGTGCAGCGGTCAGGAGAGCTCCGATCAGGGCAGCAACGATGATCAGAAGGCGAGTCGCGGCGCGCATCAGCAGGCCCCGGCATAGGACTGCCACGGGTTACTCGGGCTGTCGGCCCACGGGTCATCACCCAGGGGCTGCATCGTGCCGACAAGCGACCAATGCCCATTGGTGACGGTGAGGGCGAAGCTGGTGATCATCTTGATCGTCTCGACGCGACCGTCGGAACGGGTCATCTGACGCTGAACGATCACGTCGACGGTTGCATCGGTCGGAGTGGTGAATCCAGTCATCCGGTAGTTGCCGGTATCGGCGACGACGCGTCCTTCGATGTAGCCCTGGGCAGCGAAGTCGCGGGCGTTCTTGGCCTGGTCATCCAGGACGTTCGCCCGGAATGCCTCGCTCCCGGGCGCGACGATCGTGTCGAGCACCGCCGCTGAGTTCGGGTCCGAGGGGTAGGTCACCAGCCATCGCGCGGCTGTACGAGCGAAGGCGGCCGCCCCCGACGCGTCCAGTGAGGCGGCCTGTTGGGCGGGCAGGATCGCGGCGAAGGGGTCGGCGCCGCCGAGGCAGCCGTTGGCCTGGTTCGCAGTGCTGGCCGCCGACGTCGAGGTCGGAGCGGCTGACGTGGTGCGCGGTGCGGTGCTGGTAGTCGTCGGGGGCGCGGCCGCGCCTGGGTCGTTGTGGCTGTTCGCGGTGCCGATGGCCACACCGACGGCCAGGGCGGCGGCCATGATCAGCACGCCGATGCCGGCCAGGCGCCATCCGCGGCGGCCGCCGCTGGGCGTGATACCGGGCGGGGTGTGGGGCGCCGTCATCGCGGTTTCTCCGTCTGTGGGGGAACGCACCAACCCCCAACCCGCTGGGCGGGGTGGGGGTTGGCGGTGGCTGGGGGAACGGTCGACACGGTCAGCCGAAGACGGTGAAGATCGCGGTCACGATGACGCCCAGCCCGGCCAGGCCGCCGACGGCGGCTGCGGACCATCCGACCTTGGTCTTGGCCTCGTCAGCCTGACCGGGCACATGGTTGGCGGTGGCCCGCCGAAGGTCGAGGATCCCGAAGATCAGGAACGCGATCGAGACGATCAGACCGGCGGCCCACAGGCCGGCGAAGAGCTTCTGCCACCAGGTCGTGAACTCTGCGCCGAAGACGTTGAAGTCCGGCACGAGGCCGTTGATCGGGTTGTCGATGGCGGCGGCGTAGCTGGTGCCGGAGTCGGTCAGGTGGGAGACGGTGGTCAGGGCGATGCTGGCGAGCTGCATGGCGTGGTGCTCCTGCTCAGGCGGTGGTGATGTTGGCGACGGTGGCGGTGGCCAGGCGGGTCCACGCGAGCTGCGAGGGTCGGCTGAGCCGGTCGTAGGTGATGGTTGAGCTGGCGGCGATGTGCCGGTCGAACGGGATGTGTTCGGGCTGCTCGACCCCGGCGTTCTGGAACAGTCCGTCGATCGCGGCGGCCAGGCCCGGGGTGTGCGGGGCGCCGGTGTGCAGGACCGCCACGACGGCCCGCTGCACGAGGTCGCTGGAACCCTGCAGTCGGTGCAGCAGTCGCAGCGCCGAGTCGACCGACGCCTGTTGGATGACCGTGGGGATGACCAGGATGTCGGCGCTGGCGATGACCTGCCGAAACGCCGAGGAGTGCGAGACGTTGCCGGTGTCGGCGATCGACACGCGGTAGGTGCGGTCCAGGGCCCACTGGATCCGGGCGACCGTGTCCCCGTTGAACTCCCGGTCTGACAGGGACACCAGAGCATCCGCGCCGGTGGTCTGGGTGGTGGCGACCGCGGCGATCGTGCCCGGGTAGGCGTACCCGTCGGGGTCGGCGGCGATCTCGGCCACGCACCGCGTGGCGGTGCCCTCGGCGACCACGTGCAGGGTGCCGGGGGCGTCCGCAGCGTCCCAAACGGCGACGTTGCCGCCGCGGACCCGGGCCATCGCCCCGCCCAGCACCAGCGACACCGGGGTCTTGCCGCTGCCGCCCTTGGGGTTGGCGACCACGACCCGTACCGATCGCGGCCAGTTGGCCGATCGGATCAGGCGCTCGTTCTCCCGGTGCGCGAGTTCCTCACGGCCCGGCTTGGGCTTGACCAGCCCGAAGCTCAGCGCCTTGATCGCGGTCTGTTTACGCCCCCACGTCGCCGGGGTCTCATCCAGCGGCGCCGGCTCCCAGGTCACCACCGCGGCCGACGGGGTCACCCGGGCCGGTGGGGCCGTGGGCGCCGCGAGGGCCTGCGGCTGCGGATCAGCCGCCGCTACTGCGGCCGC
>NZ_JBMDWU010000129.1:0-10963 GCF_048594385.1 Micromonospora sp.
CCCTGTGGCGGCCGGTGGCGTGGCTGCCGGCCGGGGCGGTCGCCGCCGACACCGGTGCCGTGGCCACCCCGTCGCGCCCGGCCACCCCGCCGGCCCCCGACCGCGCGCCGGCCGAGGAGGCCACGACCGGGCCGCTGGAGGCGGAGCTGGGCGCGCTGGTGGACCGCCGGTACCGGGCGGAACGGGCCCGGATGATCGACCTGCTCGACGGGCTGTGGGTCTCCGGCGACGACGTGCGGGGCTGCCTGCGCATCCTGGACACCCTGCCGTTCGTGGTCGCCCGCAGCCTGGTGCACAGCCTGCCCGCGCCCCGGCGCACCGACCTGGCCGGCAACCTCGACGACGACCACCACCGCGCCTACCCCCGGGCCGCGCTGGCCGCCCTCGGCGGGCAGACCCCCTACCTGCTGCGGGTGCTGGAAGCCGACAACGTGCACGGGTTGGACACCGACGGGCTCGACCCGGTGCGGCGGCGCACCGCCCTGAACGTGCTGCGGGCCCTGCGGACCAGCGTGTTGCGGGAACTGCTGGCCGGTGACCGCAAGACGCAGTTCCGGGCGTTGCTGGCCGAGCGGCCCCCGTCGGGCACCGACGCCGACGCCCTGCGCGAGCAGGTCCCCGCGCTGGGCGGGGCGGCGACCGACGACGACCGGCTCGACCGCGACACCGACCTGGCCACCCGGCTGCGTCGGGTGCAACGGTCGATCGACGACCGCCGGGCCGACGAGGCGCTGCGTCAGCTCGCCGACCTGGCCCCCGCCGCACCCACCGCCGGCACCCCGGCCACCGCCGCGCCGGCCGCCGCCGGGCCGCCCGAGCCGGGGCCCCGGCTGCGGTACGTGGTCCGCCAGCTCGACGACGGCGGCCACCTCGACACCCTGCTCGACCAGGTGCCGTGGGAGGAGAAGCGGGTCGACGCGCCGCTCGGTCCCCGGCTGCTGGTCGTCCTCGCCGCCCGCGCGGAGCACCGGAACCTGGCCCGGGTGGAGGGGCTGCTGTCGTACGGGCTGTTCGACTGGGCGATCCGCGACCACGAGGCCCGCTTCGCGTACCTGCTGCTGCGTAGCCTGCCGCTGGCCGCCCAGGACCGGTGGCGGCAGCTCGACCGGGGCAGCTGGTTCGACCGGTTGGAGGAGAACATCCCCGCCGCCGACGTGCTCGGCGGCAGCTATACCGGCGTCGGCACCCTCGCCGAACCGCTGCAGCGGCGGCGGCGCAGCGCCGGGCAGGTCGACGCCGACCGGCTCGTCGCGGACATCCATCGGATCGTGCAGGGCGGCCTGGACGGGGTGAACGCCGTCGAGCTGGTCCGCCGGCTGATCGGCTACGACCGGCCGACCGGCGCGACCGCCGGTCCGGATGCCCGGGGGCGGGAGGCGCTGCGGACCGCCGTGCACCGGTTGGACGCCCTACGCGACCTGGACCGCATCCTCGCCGCGTTGCCGGACGCGTACCTGACCCACGAGATGTGGCGGGCCGAGCTGCTCGACCTGCTCGCCCTGCGCGACCCGGCGCACCTGCAACGGCAGGCCCGCGGCCTGCTCGCGATCGGGCTGACCGACTGGGCGGTGAACCCCCGGGAGGCGTGGCTGGCCTTCCAGCTGGTGCGCAGCCTGCCGGTGGCCGACCAGACCCGGCTGGCCGCCGAGGACCCGGACCGGTGGGCGCGGATGCAGTCCGGGATGACCCCGCAGATGCGCGCCTCGCTCGCCGTCACCGCGATCTCCGGTCCGCGCCGCGTCGAGGCCCGCGACCAGCTGCGGGACCGGCTGCGGGACGACCGGCTGTGGCGGGCCGGGCGGGTCACCGAGCTACGGTCGTTGATCATCCAGGCGTACGCGCTGGACGACCGGCGGTGGGTGTTCCTGCGTTCCCGGGAGGTCCGCGCGGACCTGCTGCCCGCCCTGGCGACGCTGGTGGCGGAGCTGCGGCTGTACCACGCGACCCGGCGGCCCACGTTCGACCCGGAGTCGTTGCGCACCGACGGCACGCCGACGGTGGTGGGTGACCTGGCCCGGTTGGTCGCGGTGGGGCTGAAGCTGCTGTTCCTCAGCCGCACCGGGCTGAGTCTGTTCACCGACGAGGTCACCGTCGACGAGTTCGACCTGCACGACGCCCAGTGGATCAGCGGCGACCTGGGGGGTGCCCGGCTGCGCGACACCGACCGGGAACGCGCCAACCGGCTGTCGCTGTCGCTGGACGCCCGGCAGGGGGTGCTGCGGATCAGGCTGCCCCGGCTGGAACTCGACGGGGTGAACCGCACCTTCACCGGCAGTTCGCTGCGGACCGGCCGGATCACCCTGACCGACCTGGACATCGTCGCCTCGTTCTCCGACCGGGGCTACGAGCGGCCGGTCGGCGCGCAGGCCGGGATGGGCGCGTTGAGCGTCTCCGACGTGGTGTACGCCAGCGACGGGCTGCCCGGCGGGCTGCTCGGCCTGACCCGGTTCGGGCTGTCCACGCTGGCCTTTCGGGCCGGGGCGACCGGGCAGGAGAACCTGACCGAGCCGGGCCGGCACGGCTGGGTCGGCATCCCGATCATCGATCCGCTGATCCACCTGCTGCACAACGTCATCTCGTTCTACGGCGGGCTGCCGTTCCTGTCCAAGATCAGCGACGCGTTGCTGGCCCCGTACACGGCCGGAGCGCCGTTCCTCGCCCAGCAGTTCACCTCGCTGACCGCCGGGGAGATCTTCACCCCGTTGGCCAACGCGACGATCGGACTGCTCACCGACGGGGTGTTCCGTCCACCACGGACGGTCGGCGAACGGGTCACCGACGCGGTGGAGATGATGCACTCGCTGCGGGTCAGCTTCTCCAGCGCCACCGCCGAGGGGCTCTCCTTCGCCGGCCTGCAACAGGTCGGCCGGATCGAGGTCGGCCGTACGCTGATCGGGGTGGCCACCAGCCTGCCGGCCCGGCTGCGCGCCGAGCAGGAGTCGCTGCGGCTGCGCCGCGAGACCGCCACCGGATCGCAACGCGCCGCCCTGGACGAGCGGCTGCGCGCCGTCGACAGCCAGCTCACCGCGCTGGAGCCGGCCGAGCGGGAACTGGACCGGTTGGAGTCCCGGCACCGCTGGCACGCCGAGTCGCTGTCCGAGGCCGAACGTCGCCGGCTGGTGGAACTGTCCGACCAGCTCCGCCAGTCCGTCGGCGGGGCGATCGACGTCGGCGGCATCCGGGTCACCGGGCTGACCGGTCGGGTCGAGGCCGCCGGGGTGGAGATCGACCCGATCCACGCCGAGGCGTCCCTGCCGTCGCGCGCCGGGGAGTACCTGCCCGACGACGAACTGATCACCAGGTTCCGCCGCGACCGTGTTCCCGCCGACGCGGCGACGACGGCCCGGGGCAGCACCGGGTCGGCCACCGTCGCCGGGGTACGGCTGCTGCCCGGCCCGGCCGGCGCAC
Source organism: Micromonospora sp. (assembly GCF_048594385.1). Classification (NCBI taxonomy): domain Bacteria; kingdom Bacillati; phylum Actinomycetota; class Actinomycetes; order Micromonosporales; family Micromonosporaceae; genus Micromonospora; species Micromonospora sp. The sequence continues at coordinate 3,409 of NZ_JBMDWU010000129.1, forward strand.
CGGCGCTGCGGCTGGCCGCCGGGGATCTGCCCACCCGCGCCGACGTCACCGCCCAGCTCGCCGCACTGCCCGACGAGCCCCGCTGGGCGGACCGACGGGCGGAGCTGACCCGTTGGCTGGCCGACCTGGACCGGTTGCGGGAGTTGGAGTCGCTGGCCGCCGAGCCGGTCGACCCGGCCGGCCGCCCCCAGCCCGGGCACCGCACCCGGGCCCAGGAGCAGGAGCTTCAGCTGCTGCGGGAACGGGCCCGGCGGTACTTCGGCATCACCGCCGGCGGGCTGAGCGTCGGCGGGCTCGACGTCACCCTGGACCCGGCCACCCTCGGGGTGCAGGTGCGGCTGGCCGAGCTGACCGCCACCGACGTCCGCGCCGGGGCCACCGCCGTGGAGCGGCTGACGGCGTCCCGGCTGCGGGTACGCGCCGACCTCGACACCGTCGGCGGCGGTGCGCTCCCCGCCGAGCTGGCCGGCCCGGCCGCCGCCGCGGGGTTGCCGGTCGGCCGGACCGCCGTCGGTTTCGGCGTGGGTGAACTGGCGGTGACCGGGGTCTCCGGGCCGGGCGTGCAGGCGCAGCGGATCGCGTTCACCGCACCGGCCCGCGCCGACGGCACACCCGGCGAGGCGATCCACGGCCGGGTGCTGCCCGACGGCGACGACCTGCGCCTGCCCGACCTGGTGGTGGAGCAGACCGAGCTGACCGGGCTGGCGTGGAACTCCCCCGGCCGCAGCGTCTACGCCCGGGGCAGCACCCGGATCGGCCGGATGAGCCTCGACGTGCGGGTCCGCACCGGCGCGACCGCCGCCGGGCGGCAGGTCCGTGGCGCGCTGGTGCGCAACCTGGTCATCGACCGGATCGACGCCGACCGGATCGGAATGGACGTCACCGACCCGGCGCCGGGCATGAGCGTCGAGGTGGTCTCCGGCGCGCTGATCGGGGTGCGGCTGCGCGACCTCGACGTGGACCTCACCGGCGAGGAGCTGACCTACTCCGGGCGGTTGACCGTCGGTCAGCTCGACCGGCTCCGGTTCGCCGTGATCTCCCGTGCGGTGCAGGGCGGCCCGACCACGATCACCGGCACCGTGGCCGGCCGACCGACCGGCCCGGACGCCGCCACGGTCACCGTGGACCTGATCCAGGCCGGGCCGCACCGGGTCGACCCGGTGACCGGCCGGATCCTCAGCGACCCCACCGACAGCCAACGCATCCAACTCGATGGCCTCACCCTTACCGACACCACCCTGCGGACCCCGGACGGCGCGGTCACCGTACGCCGGGCGGGCCTCGGTGGCCGGCTGGTCACCGAACGGGCCGGCGGGCTGCGGTTCGAGGACGTCGGTCCGGCCCGCATCGAGCTGGGCGCGATCGACTGGCGGGCCGGCGACGGGCGGATCGTCTCCCGGGGGCCGACCGTGCTGGACGGGCTGACCGCCAGCGGTCGCTGGGACAGCACGCCGGAGCAGCGCGACGCCGCCGGTCGGGTCGTCCCGGCCGCCGCCGCGCTGCACCTGGAGCGGCTGCACATCGCCCGGATCACCGGGCGGGACCTGCGCTACCGCGACGGGGTGCTCGACGTCGGCCTCGGCCGGCCCGAACCGGTCCCGGCCGGGGAACCGGACCGGCCGCCGTTGGAGATCCTCGACGTGGACCTGCGCGGCCTGCGCTGGTCGGCGGCGGCGGGGGTGACCGCCGGACGGCTCACCACCGGGGTGACCCGGGTGGAGATCGCCGGCCGGATCGACGCCGCGCTGCACGTCGACGGCGCGTTGTGGGCCGCCCAGCTCACCCTCGCCTTCGGTCGCGGCGGCCGGATCCAGGCCCGGGTGGTCGGCGGTGAGGCTCAGCTCGGCGTCGGCCCCCGGCCGGGCGAACACGACCAGCACGTCAGCATCCAGGGGCTGGACACCGGGGTGGTCAGCGTCGGCCCGGACCACATCGAGATCGGCCCGGACGGCCAGCCGGGCCTGAACCTGGCCACCATCTCGGTGGACGCGCTGAACTGGCAGGGCGCGGCGCTCGGCCTGCGGATCCCGTCGGGCGCGGGGGCGATCACCCTGCTCGGCATCAGCGCGCGGGCCCGGGTCGACCTGTGGCCGGCGGGCACCCCGGGCGGCCGGTTCCGCCGGTTGCTGCTGCGCGAGCTGGTGGTGCAGCAGACCCGGGCCAGCGGGCTGCTGGTCGACCTGCACGACGGCACCACCATCCGGCTCAACCCGGACATCGAGGCGGTGCTCGGGGAGCTGCGGCTGGTGCCGGCAGCCGGGCAGGACGGCTTCCTGGTGGAGGCGACCCGCACGGCGGAGGGGATGCGGATCCTCGGCGGCCTGCGGATCGGGGCCATCGAGGCGGCCCGGGTCGGCTTCGACATCGGCACGTTCCTGTCCGGCGGCACGGCCGACTTCACCGCCGGCGGGCTCAGCGTCGACTTCCTCGACCACGGTGGCCTGCGGCTCAACCTGGCGCAGCCCACGCTGACCGCGATCAGCGCCCAGGTCACCGCCGACCCGCGCCGGCAACTGCTGTTCCTCGGCGCACCGACCGGCCGCCCCGAGTACGGGCTGCGGTTCACCTCGATCGGCTACGAGCAGGACCCGGCCGGTCCGGACGGCACGGCGGCCCCCGGCCGGCGGATCGCCGTACGCGGCGGTGAGGTGACCGGGCTGAGTTTCACCGACAGCGGGCTCGGGTTGTACGTCTTCGTCGAGCAGGGGCTGCTCGGCGACCTCACCCACGACCTGACCAGCGGCGCGGGTGAGCTGCCGTCGTTGGACATCCGCAACGCCCGGTTCGTGCTGGACCTGGCCACCATGCTGGGCGGCGGCTCCCCGATCCCGGCCCCGCCGCCGGCCCGGACCACCAGCGCGCAGCGCCGGGCCGCCCTGGCCGGCAAGTGGGACGCGCTGGTGCGGGTGCTGGACGCCTACCGCATCGGCGAGGTGCTGGACAGCCTCAACGGGCACATCGACTTCGACGTCACCCACGACGGATTCCTGTGGGGTGAGCGGAGCTGGGAGGTGCGGCTGGCGTTGCGCGACGGGGCGGTCGACTACCGCAGGCTCACCGGCGCGCTGCCGTGGTGGACACCGGGCCGGTTCATCGTCGAGGGCGACGACCTGGTCTACCGGGTGCACCTGCCCAGCTTCGGGGCGGAGGGCGCTCCCCCGCCGGACAACAACGTCGACCTCCTGCGGTGGCAGCTCGACACCGGCGAGGTCAGCCAGGCCCGCACCGAGCACCTGGTACGGCTCAACCGGCTGCTGCGACCGACCGCCGCCTCCCGCGACGACCTGCTGCACACCGTCGCCGACGTGCAGAGCGACGAACCGTCGACCGGCCCGCCCGGCAGGTTGGCGATCGGCAACGTCGACGTGGACCTGTCGGTCAACAACCCCCGGGAGATCACCCTGCCGCTGGGCGGCGGCAACGAGATCGTGCTGGCCCCCGACGCGCTGGTGCACCTCGCCGTCGGCGGTGGGGTACGGCGGGCCGGCGGTGGGGGCGGCCTGCCGGGCCGGCTGCGGCCGGTGTCGTTGCAGAGCGCCACGGTGGCCCGGGTGAACCTGCTCTTCGACGGGCTCGGTCTGTCCACCGGGCAGATCCGGATCACCGAGCTGGCCGACTGCACCGTCGACTTCAGCGGGTTGGACCCGCTGCTGATGCAGGGCCGGATCACCCGGGCCGTGGCGGAGCGGATCCGCTGGCGGCGTCCCACCTCTGGAGGCACCCCGTGACCAGTCCCCTCAGCCCCCGACTGCTGCGCGCCGGCCTGGTCGTGCTCGACCCGGACAGCGGGCGCAGCCGCCGGGTGATCACCCTGCAGTACAACCCGGACGCGCTGACCCGCGGTTTCCAGCTCAAGACGGCCGGGGCCGAGGGTGGGGCCCGGGGCGAGGCGCTGCGGATCACCGGCCCGCCGGTGCAGACGCTCACCCTGGAGGCCGACCTCGACGCCGCCGACCAGCTCACCGACCCGCAGACGGTGGAGCTGGGGCTGACCGCGCAACTGGCCGCCCTGGAGTCGCTGGCCTACCCCAGCCTGGCCGCCGTGCAGGACGCGGCGGCGCTGCTGGCCGCCGGAACCCTGGAGGTGGTGCCGCCGCCGGCGCCACTGGTGCTGCTGGCCTTCGGACGACGCCGGCTCTGGCCGGTACGGATCACCGAGTTGACCATCACCGAGGAGGCGTTCGACCCGATGCTGAACCCGATCCGCGCCAAGATCCGGCTGGGTCTGCGGGTGCTGACCGTCAACGACGTGGGCACCGACGGCCGGGCCGGCGGCCTGGCCATGGCCGCCCACCAGCAGCTCGAACAGCTCGCCGGTCGGGCGCGCGGCGGGCGGCTGGCCGACCTCGGCATCGACCGGCTGTCATGAGCGACCCGACCGACACCGACCCGGCCCTGGTGGCCGCGCAGAGCCGGGTCGCGGAGACCCTCTTCGCCGCCACCGGCGCCACCGGCGGCCAGCCGACGCCCGGGGCGCTCGCGCCGGACAGCCGGTACGCCGCCGTGGGCACCACGGTCACCGTCGACCCGGAGACCGGCGAGGAGACCGTGCACCTGCGTCGCCGGTTCGTGCCGCCCGCCGAGCGGCTCGCCACCGCCGGCTGGGAACCGGTCGCCGACGGCGACCGGGTCGACCTGCTGGCCGCCCGTACGGTCGGCGACCCCACCGCGTTCTGGCAGCTCTGCGACGCCAACGGGGTGTTCGACCCGACGGAGCTGATCCGCCCCGGCCAGGTGGTCCGGGTGGCCCTGCCCGAGGGGTTCCCGGGGAGCCTCGATGCCTAGCGGGGTGCGGTTGCAGGTGCTGATCGGGCCGCTGACCTTCCGGCCGGCCCCGATGGAGCTGGTGGCGGCGGTGCAGGAGGCGCAGGTCACCCAGAACGCCGGGCAGCGCTCGGGTTTCCAGCTGCGTCTCGCCCTGGGCCGGGGGTCGCCGGTGGAGCGGATGCTCGCCGACGGCAGCCTGGACCCGCCGACCCGGGTGCTGCTGGTGCTGCACCTCGACGGGCGGCCGCAGGTGCTCTCCGACGGGGTGGTGACCCGGCACGATGTGGCCCGCAGCAACGACGCGGGCGCGTCGACGCTCACCCTCACCGGGGTGGACGTCAGCCAGATGATGGACCTGATCGACCTGTCGGACCTGCCGATGCCGATGCCGGCGGAGGCCCGGGTGCTGACCCTGCTCGCCCCGTTCGCCGCGTACGGGGTGGTGCCGATGGTGGTGCCCAGCGTGCTGGTGTTCGCGCCGAACCCGGTGCAGCGCATCCCGGCGGTACGCGGCACCACCTTCGCGTACGTGTCGCAGCTCGCCGACGAGGTGGGTTACACGTTCTACCTGGAGCCGGGGCCGACCCCGGGGATGAACACCGCCTACTGGGGGCCGGAGGTGCGGGCCGGTCAGCCCCAGCCGGCGTTGACGGTCAACGCCGACGCGGGTTCCAACGTGGAGTCGTTGTCGTTCTCCTTCGACGGGGTGCAGAAGACCGTCTACCTGCTCACCGCGTTCCCCGAGCAGGTACGGGTGCCGATTCCGCTGCCGGTGCCGGACGTCAGCCCGCTCAACCCGCCGCTGGGCCGCAAGATCCCGATCCCGCTGTCGTACCGGCGGATGAACGTCGGGCGCTCCAACCCCGACGGCACCGACGACGCCACCGCCCGGATGGACGTCGTGCAGACCCTCGCCCGGGGCCTGGCCCGGGCCGCCCAGTCGGCGAACGTGATCACCGGGTCCGGCTCGCTTGACGTGCTGCGATACGGCCGGCTGCTGCGCTGCCGGCGGCTGGTCGGGGTGCGCGGGGCGGGCCGCGCCTACGACGGCGAGTACGTGGTGCGCAGCGTGACCACCATGGTCAGGGCGGGCGAGGTCAAGCAGCGGTTCACCCTCGGCCGCAACGCCCAGGTCTCCACCTCCGGAAGGGCACAGCCATGACGACGAGGTACTACGGCAAGTATCGCGGCACGGTGGTCAACCACCTCGATCCGTTGCAGCAGGGCCGCATCCAGGTGACCGTCCCGGACGTCACGCTCCCCCCGTCGAGCTGGGCGATGCCCTGCTTCCCGCTCGCCGGCATCCAGGCGGGCATGTTCGCCGTGCCGTTGCCGGGCACCGGGGTGTGGGTGGAGTTCGAGCAGGGCGACGCCGACCATCCGATCTGGACGGGCTGCTGGTACGGCTCGAAGGCGGAGATCCCGGCGCTGGTGTCGTCGGCCCCGCCGCCCACCCCGCCGATCGTGTTGCAGACCCCCGGCCAGGCCACCCTGATGATCTCCGACGCTCCGGGCCCGACCGGTGGCATCCTGCTCAAGACGCTGACCGGGGCGATGATCTCGATCAACGACACCGGGATCATCATCTCCAACGGCAAGGGCGCCTCCATCACCCTGGTCGGGCCGACCGTCGCGGTCAACCAGACCGCGTTGACGGTGACCTGATGCCCGGCCCTCTGCTGCACGTCGGGGCGGTGCTGACCTGCCCGCACACCGGCCCGGTCACCCCGCAGACCGGCAACGCGCGGGTGCTGGTCGGCGGCCTGCCGGTGGTCACCGCCACCGACGCGTACCCGGTCACCGGGTGCACCTTCCAGGTGCCGGTGGGCGCGGGCACCAAGCCGCAGCCCTGCGTCCAGCTCCAGTGGACCACCCCGGCGGCCCGGGTGCTGGTCAACGGGCAGCCGCCGGTGCTCGGCACCAGCGTCGGGCTCGGGGTCAGCGCGGAGGGCGTACCGCAGGGGCCGCCGACGGTGGCCGGCGTGCAGGTCCGGGCGGTGGCGTCATGACCTACCCGGCGTTTCCGTGGCGGCCGGACAACCGGGGCCGCTCCGGCCTGGCCGGCCCGGACCGGCACGTCGCCGACCTGGTGGAGGCGGTGCTGTTCACCGCGCCCGGGGAGCGGGTCAACCGGCCCGACTTCGGCGCCGGCCTCGGCCAGTTGCTGTTCGCCCCGGTCGACGACGCGGTGGTGGGCACCGCCGAGTTGCAGGCCCGCAGCGCGTTGCAGCGGTGGCTCGGCGAGCTGATCGAGGTCGACGACGTCCGGGTCGACCTGGCCGAGGCGGCAGTGCGGGTACACGTCGCCTACCGACTGCGGGCCACCGGCCGACCGGCGCAGGTGTCGGTGGAGAGGGGTGCGGGATGAGCGTGCGGTGCGACGACGACGAGCGGCGGGCCGAGGTGGCCCGGCCGGGCAGCGCGTTCAACGGCATCGACTGGGTCGAGGTGGACGCCGCCGACCAGCGGCTGCTGCACGTGGGTTTCCTGCACCCGCTGCCCGGCCAGACCGGCGGGGTGCCCGCCGGTGCGCCGCTGGCCGTCGGCAACGTGGTGGTCGACGGCGGAGTCCGGATCACCGGCGTACGGGTGCTCAGCGTCGCCGCCGCCGGGGCGGAGCTGACCGTCCGGGTGGACCGGGCCGGTGACTTCTCCCCGTACACCCTGCGGTTGGTGCGCTCGGCGGTGGACGACCGGGTGCCACCCGGCTTCGACCCGGTGCTGGCGGCGCAGGATTTCTCGTTCAAGGCCAACTGTCCCAGCGACCTGGACCCGGCGCCGGCCGCCC
>NZ_JBMDWU010000013.1:0-11097 GCF_048594385.1 Micromonospora sp.
GCGGGACGACCGGTCAGGTCGTCGCCGCGCCGCCGACGTGGTGCGGGGGATCAGCGCCGGGTGCTTGACTTCGCCGCGCCCCGACCGGCGTCGAGCGCCTTGCCGAGGTCGTCGGCCGGCCGGCCGGAGACGTCGGGGGCACCCTCGGCGACCGAGGGGACCTTGTCGTTCGGGTGGATCACCGGCTTGCCGGCCGGGGTGCCGGCCGCCACGGCGGAGCTGCCGACGCCGGTGGCCGGGGTGGCCGAACCGGTGGGCGTGGTGCCGCCCGCCGACGGGGTCTCCACCACCAGGATGTCGACGTCGTCGCGGGGGGCGTCGACGCCGGCGGCGGCCGAAGCGGTGGAGGCATCGGAGGTCGACGACGGGACGGGGGCGGTGCCGATGCTGCGGGTCGGGTCGTACTCGGCCCACTCCTGCTGCTCGCGGCGGCGACGCAGGGCCATCGCGCCGGCCACCCCGGCGACCGTGCCGGCGACCAGCAGGCCCGCCATCATGCCGCGCGAGGTCTGCTTCTTCCGGGCCTTCGGGCTCTTCGCCTTGATCTTCTTGCTCACCTTGGCCTGCTTGGCGGCGGCGGCCTTCTTGCCGGCCAGCGCCTTGCCGGCGGCCTCGGCCTGGGCGTTGCGCACCGCCAGGGCCACCGGGGCGAGCGCTGCGGCCGTCGTCGCCAGGCCGCTGGAAGCCCGGTCCCGCACCGCGACCGCAGTCGGCGCGACGGCACTGCGGGCCGACTGGACCCGCGGGCCGACCGTGGCGCCGGCGCCCTTCGCCGCGTGCGTGGCCGCCTGCCTCAGGTGACCGATGCCCTGGTGCAGCTCCACCTTTGCCAGCTGCCCCTGGGTCTTGCGCCGCCCGATTCCAAACACGGTCCCACCTCCTGGGAGTTGTTCCTTCGTCATCCTCTACCACCGGATGCCTCCGCACTGCCAGATGGGGCACATGGGAGGATCCGCATGGAACTGACCAACGAGTGAGGAGTACCCGTGGCCGAGGCTGTCTACGCCACCTTGCACACCAACGCTGGCCCGATCCGGCTGGAACTCTTCGGCAATCACGCTCCGAAGACGGTTCGTAACTTCGTCGACCTGGCCGAGGGCAACAAGGAATACACCGATCCCCGCACCGGTCAGCCGGGCAACGGGCCGTACTACGACGGCACCATCTCGCACCGGGTGATCAGCGGTTTCATGGTCCAGATGGGCGACCCGACCGGCACCGGCCGGGGTGGCCCGGGTTACACGTTCGCCGACGAGTTCCACCCGGAGCTGCGCTTCGACCGGCCGTACCTGCTGGCGATGGCGAACGCCGGGCCGGGCACCAACGGCTCGCAGTTCTTCATCACCGTCGGGCCGACCCCGCACCTCAACAACCGGCACACCATCTTCGGCCAGGTGGCCGACGAGCAGTCGGCGAAGGTGGTGGACTCGATCGCCAACACCCCCACCGGCCCGAGTGACCGGCCGTTGCAGGACGTGGTGATCGAGCGGGTCGAGATCGAGCGCACCGGGGCCTGACCGCGGTCGCGAGGTACCTTTGCACGCATGACTGAACGCTCCGGGCCGGCCGGCGACGCCACCGGTGGGCCGGTGCCGACCACCCCGGTCTGCTACCGCCACTCCGACCGGGAGACGTACCTCAGGTGCTCTCGCTGCGACCGGCCGATCTGTCCGGACTGCATGCGGGACGCTCCCGTCGGCCACCAGTGCCCGGAGTGCGTGAACGAGGGACGCCGCAGCGTACGGCCGGCGCGTACCGCCTTCGGTGGCGGTGCCGCCGGCCGTCGCGGCCTGGTCACCCGCACCCTGATCGCGCTGAACGTCCTGGTGATGATCGTCTCGGTGCTCAGTGACCGGGGCGGCGACTCGCTGATCGGCGGCTCCGGTTTCGGCGGCCTGCTCGGCGGTGGCACCCCGCTGACCCAGTGGGGTTCGGTGCTCAGCTACGCCTCGTACGTGCCGTTCGGCGAGGCGCACGGCGTCGCCTCCGGCGAGTGGTACCGGCTGGTCACCGCGATGTTCCTGCACTACGGCGTGCTGCACCTGCTGCTCAACATGTGGGCGCTCTGGGTGCTGGGGCGGGAGCTGGAGGCCCTGCTCGGGCCACTGCGGTTCCTCGGTCTCTACCTGATGGCCGGCCTCGGCGGCAACGTCGCTGCATACCTGTTCAGCAGCCCCAACACCGCCTCGGCGGGTGCCTCGACGGCGATCTTCGGGCTGTTCGCGGCGGTCTTCGTGCTGATGCGCCGGCTCGGTCGGGACACCTCGGCGATCCTGCCGATCCTGGTGATCAACCTGATCTTCACGTTCACCGTGCCGGGCATCTCCATCCCGGGTCACGTCGGCGGGCTGATCGTCGGGGCGCTGATGGCGCTCGTGCTGGCGTACGCCCCCCGGATGCGGCGCTCGGTGTTCCAGGCCGCCGGTGCGGGGGTCATCCTGCTCGCGCTGCTCGGCCTGGTGATCGTCCGTACGGTGATGCTGCTCGGCTGACCGGGCCGTGCGCTGGTGTGGCGGTGTCGGGGCTGGCCGGATACCGCTACGTCGGCTCCGCTGAGCCGACCACGTCGGCACCGTGGGATCAGGGGCGGGCGGCCCGGACCTCCTCGGCCACCTCGGCCGGGGATGCGCCCAGGTCGGCCCGGCCCAGCAGGTGCAGGGTCTCGCCCGCGTCGATCTCCAACGTCTCGCCGGTCAGCCCGAACCGGGTCCGCCGGTCAACGGTGACCGCCTCCACCACCTCCCACGGCAGGTGCCGGCGCCCGGCGTACCCCCGGACGACGGTGATCCCGTCGGCGTCGACCGCGAGCCGGACCGGGGCGAGCAGGTCGCGTACCGCCCAGGCGGCCATTCCCGCAGCGGCGGCGACGGCCAGCGCCAGCCGGACCGGGTCGCCGTCGGCGAGCAGCAGCCCGAGGGCGACCAGCCCGACCGCGCCGGCCAGCTTCACCGCCGGGACCGCCGGGGGGACCCGCCACTGACGGGCCGGAGACGTTGGTGGATGCACCGTCCCAGCATGCCAGCCGCACCGGGCCGGTCCCGGCGACGCGGGGGGCGGACCGGCGGCCGGGGACGTAGTATCGACACAGCCGAAGTTACTGGGGAGTAGTCATGAGTGACGCAGTCATCGTCGGTGCGGTGCGTACCCCGGTCGGGCGACGCAAGGGCGGCCTGGCCGAGGTGCACCCGGTCGACCTGTCGGCGCACGTGCTGCGCGCCCTCGCCGACCGCACCGGCATCGATCCCGGCCAGGTCGACGACGTCGTCTGGGGCTGCGTGTCGCAGGTCGGCGAGCAGTCGTGGAACGTCGCCCGCAACGCCGTGCTCGCCGCCGGCTGGCCCGAGTCGGTGCCCGGCACCACCCTCGACCGGCAGTGCGGCTCCAGCCAGCAGGCCCTGCACTTCGCCGCCGCGACGGTCGTCTCCGGGCAGGCCGACCTGGTGGTGGCCGGGGGCGTCGAGTCGATGACCCGGGTGCCGATGGGGTCCAGCGTCGGCGACGGCATGCCGTTCAGCGACCGCATCCGGGCCCGCTACCGGGGCGTCGAGGGCTTCGCCGACGACCAGCCGCTCCCGTTCAACCAGGGCGTCGGCGCCGAGCTGATCGCCGCCCGCTGGCGCTTCTCCCGCAGCCAGCTCGACGAGTTCGCGCTGGCCAGCCACGAGAAGGCCGCCGCCGCGCAGGACGCCGGGGCGTTCGACCCGGAACTGGCCCCGGTGCCGCTGAGTGACGGGGGCTCGTTCACCACCGACGAGGGCATCCGCCGGGACACCTCCCTCGCCGCGCTCGGCGAGCTGAAGACCCCGTTCCGCACCGACGGGGTGGTGACCGCCGGGTCCGCGTCGCAGATCTCCGACGGGGCCGCCGCGCTCGCCGTCACCACCAGCGAGTGGGCCAGCCGGCACGGCCTGCGCCCGCTGGCCCGGGTGCACACCGCCGTGGTCGCCGCCGACGACCCGGTCGCCATGCTCACCGCCCCCATCCCGGCCACCGCGAAGGCGCTGCGCCGCGCCGGCCTGGGCATCGAGGAGATCGGCGTGTACGAGGTGAACGAGGCGTTCGCGCCGGTGCCGCTGGCCTGGCTCGCCGAGACCGAGGCCGACCCGGAGCGGTTGAACCCGCGCGGCGGGGCGATCGCGCTGGGGCACCCGCTCGGCGCGTCCGGTGCCCGGATCATGACGACGATGCTCCAGCACATGCGGGACAACGACCTCCGGTACGGCCTGCAGACCATGTGCGAGGGTGGCGGCATGGCCAACGCCACCATCCTCGAACTGCTCTGACGCCGCCCGCCCGGGCGATCCCCGCCCGTGCGATCCCGCAATGGGGCCGATGTTGCGGTGTCCGAGCGGCCTTGATGCCGCTACATCGGCCCCATTGCGATCCCGCCCGGCCGAAAATGGCGGGTGTCGGGGTGGGCGGGTGGCCTACTCTGCGCGGCGTGACGATCGTCTCCGTGGCCCCCGGGTGGGCCGACCCGCAGTGGCGGGCCACCGCGCTGGAGTGGGTGAGCGGGCAGCTCGACCGGCACGGCCGGCGGGTCACCGGCCCGGTCGAGGCCCGGCAACGCCCCTGGTCGCTGGTCTGGCAGGTGCCCACCGACGCCGGGCCGTACTGGTTCAAGGCGAACAACCCCGGCACGGCGTACGAGGCGGTGCTGCTGGCCGAGCTGCCCCGGCACGCCCCCGGCCGGGTGCTCGACCCGGTGGCCGTGGACCCCGCGCGGGGCTGGTCGCTGCTGCCCCACGGCGGCCCGTCCCTGCGTGACCTGGCCGAACCGGACCCGACCCGGTGGGCCGACGTGCTGGCCGCCTATGCCGACCTCCAACGGACGGTGGCTCCCCGGGCCGACGACCTCGTCGCGCTCGGCGTGCCCGACCATCGGCCGGCCGCCCTGCCGGCCCTGCTCGCCGACCTCCTCGACGACCGCGCCGCCCGGCTCCTCGACCCCGGACCCGATGGCACCGGCACCCGCCCGGCCACCGGAGGCGGCACCGACACCCACCCGGCCACCGGAGGCGAGGGCGACGGCGAGACCCGCCCGGCCGCCGACGGTGACGGTGACGGTGACGGTGACGACAGTGGGCTGGACGCGGCGACCTACGAGCGGCTGCGGGCGTACCTGCCGCGCTTCGCCGAGGACTGCGGGCGGCTCGCCGACACCGGCATCCCGGCCACCGTGCAGCACGACGACCTGCACGACGGGAACGTGTTCGCCGCCGACGGCTACCGCTTCTTCGACTGGGGCGACGCGTCCGTGGCGCACCCGTTCGGCACCCTGCTGGTGACCCTGCGCTCGGTCGCGCACACCTACTCGCTGCCCGAGGGGGACCCGGTGCTGCTCCGGCTGCGCGACGCCTACCTGGAGGCGTGGACCGACCGGCACGACCGGGCGGCCCTGCGGGAGGCCGCCGGGCTGGCCGTACGGGTGACCACGGTGAGCCGGGCGCTGTCCTGGCGACGGGCGCTGGCCACCACCGACCCGACCCGCGCCGAGTACGCCGACGCGGTGCCGGGCTGGCTCGGCGAGCTGTTCGCGCCGATGCCCGTCTGACGTCCCGTCCCCCGGACAGCAGCCGGTGCGGAAAGACGCACCGGTGGTGCGACCCGGGGGAGTGGAAGTTCCAAAAGTCGACAGTGACCCACATCACCCCTGGTCACGGCTCGTTGGCCAGGTATGGACGTCTTCTCGCGCACCTTCCTCCCGGCCGCCGCCGAGACCGGGCTGGCGGTCCAGACGGTGAGCCGGCACATGCCGGTCTTCCGCCAGTGCGTCGGGTCGGGGGACGCCACCATCCTGGTCGCCCGGTGCGCCCGCCCCGACCGCCCGGTCGACGGCGACTACCTCCTGCTGCTCACCCACCGCCGGCTGGTGGTGACCCGGCAGACCCGGGTGCTGCACCGGCTGCGCCTGCACCTCAACACCGAGCTGCGGGAGCTGAGCAACGTCACCTGGAGCCCCGACCCGCGCGCACAGGCCGTCGAGCTGGCCGCCACCGCGATCGACGGGGTACGCGAGCGGTTCGTCATCCGTACCCAGCACCCGAAGCAGGTGTGGCAGCTCGACACACTGCTGCACCACGCCTTCCGGACCCGGCTGCGTCGGCCCGAGGAACGGGTCGTCGCCACCATCGGTGACGCCCCGCCCGTCGCGCCGGCCCCGCTGCTGCGCCCGCTGCCGGCCCGCTGACCGGGTTCTTACCTGACCCGAACACGGCCGTCCGCACCGCCCGACGCCGGGTCGGTCATCATGGGCCGGTGACCGTCGATGCCACCGCACCACGTGGGCTCGTCCTCGTCGTGGAGGACGAACCGGCCATCGCCGACCTGGTCCGGCTCTACCTGGGCCGGGACGGGTTCGGCGTACACCTGGAACGGGACGGCACCGCCGGGCTGGCCGCCGCCCGCCGGCTGCGCCCGGTGGCCTGCGTCCTCGACATCACCCTGCCGGGCCTGGCCGGCACCGAGATCTGCCGGCGGCTGCGCGAGTCCGGCGACTGGACCCCGGTCATCTTCCTCACCGCCCGCGACGACGAGGTCGACCGGATCGTCGGCCTGGAGCTGGGCGCGGACGACTACGTGACCAAACCGTTCAGCCCCCGCGAGCTGGTGGCCCGGGTCCGGGCGGTGCTGCGGCGGACCGTCGGTGCCCCCGACGGCGCGGACCGGTCCCGCACCGTCGGCCCGGTCACCCTCGACCCGGCCCGGCGTACGGTGCTCGCGGCCGGTGCCCCCGTCCAGCTCACCTCCACCGAGTTCGACCTGCTCGCCCATCTCATGGCCCGCCCCGGCCGGGTCTTCACCCGGGAGGAGCTGCTGGCCGGGGTCTGGGGGTACGCGGCGCACGCCGGCACCCGTACGGTCGACGTGCACGTCGCCCAGGTCCGGGCGAAGCTCGGCGCCGCCAGCGTGATCCGCACCCACCGGGGCGTCGGGTACGCCGCCGATGGCTGAACCCGCCGCGCCGCCGGCCGCCCCCCGGGGTGACACCGCCCCCCGCCGTCGCCGCTCCCTGCACACGCTGACCTCCCGCGCGGTGCTGGTCACCTGCGCGGTGGCGCTGGTGTCGGTCCTGGTCACCGCTCTGGTCGCGGTCCCCCTGGCGGTACGCGGGGTGGAACGTCGCGACCAGGAGGCGCTGGCCGCGCAGGCCCGGCTCGCCGCCGACGTGCTGCGGGTCCGGCCCAGCCGTCAGCGCGACGCGGCCGGCGACCGGCTGATCCGCCAGCTCAAGGACCAGCAGATCGAGGTGTACGTCGTGCAGGGTGGGCTGGCCGACCGCCCCGGCCTGCCCCGGCAGGTGGTGAACCGGATCTCCGCCGGCCGGGACGTCTCCGGTCGCCGGTTCGTCAACGGCCAGCGGACCCTCGTCGAGGGGCGGGCGTTGCCCGGCGGGGAGGGGGTGGTGCTGACCCGGGCCACCCCGCAGGGACCGTGGCGGCAGGTGCTGCGCGCCCTGTGGCTGCCGCTGCTGGCCGGGCTCACCGCCGGGGCGGCGGCCGGGCTGCTGCTCGCCCGTCGACTGGCCCGGCCGATCCGGCACGCCGCCACCGCCGCCGCCCGGCTGAGCGCCGGTGACCGGGCCGTCCGGGTGCCCGTCGAACCCCCCGACGAGGTCGCCGACCTGGCGTACGCGTTGAACGGGTTGGCCGCCGCGCTGGCCACCAGCGAGGGCCGCCAGCGGGAGTTCCTGCTCTCCGTCTCGCACGAGCTGCGCACCCCGTTGACCGCGATCCGGGGGTGGGCGGAGGCGCTCGCCGACGGGGTGATCGGCGCGGACGAGGCGACCGCGACGGGCCGGACCATGCTCGCCGAGGCGCAGCACCTGGACCGGCTGGTCGCCGACCTGTTGGCGCTGGCCCGGCTGGAGGCGGTGGACTTCCCGCTGGAACCGGTGCCGGTGGACCTCACCCGGTTGGCCGCCGACGCCGAACGCACCTGGTCGGAGCGGTGTGCGGCGGTCGGGGTGCCGTTCCGGCTGGAGACGCCGGGCACGGCGGTGCCCGCGTACACCGATCCGGGGCGGATCAGGCAGGTGGTGGACGGGCTGCTGGAGAACGCGCTGCGGGTCGTACCGCCGGGGGCGCCGGTGGTGCTCGCGGTCCGGGCGGCCGGTGCCGGCCCGACCGCCGGTGGGCTGGTCGAGGTCCGCGACGGCGGACCGGGCTTCACCGACGACGACCTGGCGGTGGCCTTCGAACGGGGGGCGCTGCACCAGCGCTACCGGGGGGTCCGCAAGGTGGGCAGCGGGTTGGGGCTGGCGTTGGCGGCCGGGCTGGTCCGCCGGCTCGGCGGGGAGATCGTCGCCGGGCACGCCGCCGAGGGGGGCGCGGCGTTCACCGTCCGGCTGCCCGCCCGTCCTTACCTGACCCGAACATCGGTCTGACCCCGCCCCCATCCCGTTCGGTGAGGCTGGTGGCATCACGGACGAGAGGACAGTCATGGCACATCGGGGAATCGCCGTCACCGCCACGTCGCTGCTCGCGGCGCTCACACTCGGTGTCGCCGGCTGCGGTACGGCCCAGGTCGCGCAGGACGGCACGAAGGCCGCCGTCGTCGAGGTGGCCGCCGCGCTGGGCGTCGAGGGGCAGGCGTTGGCCGCGCTGGGCCTCGACCCGGTCGAGTTGGACCTGCTCGCCGCGCCTGCAGCGTCGACCACCCCGTCCCCGCAGGCCGGGGCCAAGGGTAAGCGCGGCGAGCGGGTGAAGGAGCTGCGGCAGCGCCGGCAGGCCCGGGTGAAGCTGGGCCGCAACGGCCTGCACGGCGAGGCGGTGGTGCAGACCAAGGACGGCACGAAGACCGTCGTCGTGCAGCGCGGCGAGGTGACCGCGATCGACGGGGACTCGGTGACGGTGAAGTCCACCGACGGTTTCACCCTGACCTGGAAGCTGGGCGACCAGCTCCGGGTGGTCGAGCGGCGGACCACCGTCAAGGCCAGCGACGTGAAGGTGGGCACCCAGGTCAACGTGGCCGGGGCCAAGGACGGGGACGCCAGCGTCGCCCGGCTGATCGTGGTGCCGATCAAGCAGAAGTGACCCGTGGGGGACCGGTCGGGGTCGGCGTGGACCACCACGCCGGCCCCGACGTGTGTTCCCCGGTGCTCAGCGGGCCGGGGGCAGCGCGTAGCCGACGTGGTCGCGGTACTCGATCGTCCAGCCGGCCGGGACGAGCCGGGCGCACTCCGTGCGGGGACCGGTGCAGACGATCGCGTCAACCGAGGTGGGGTCGGCCGGCGGCCGGTCCGGCAGCACCGACTGCAACGCCACCAGCTCGGGCGACCGGCCGTCGTCGTCGCGCAGCAGCAGCCACCAGGGGTACTCCCAGTTGTCGTTCTGCTGCACCAGGCCGATCCGTCGGGCGTCGCTGGCCCGTACCGCCGAGGCGGCCCAGCGGAACTCGTCGGCCCACTGCGGCCGGCGCAGGAACCGGGTGTCCCACTCGGCGGTGGTGAATACCGAACCCGCGCCGACCAGCCGGCGGGGGAAGCCGTAGGACAGGGCCAGCACGCCGGCCAGCGCGGAGGTGGCCAGCACGGTCACCACCAGCCCGGCGGCCACCGACCGGCGGCCCGCCCCGGCCCGCCGCCGCAGCACCGCGTCCACCCAGAGCCCCGCCAGGGGTACGGCCAGCACCAGCGCGTACAGCAGCAGCCGGTTCCCCCACGGCTGCCACTTGATCATCGCGGTGTGCAGGACCACCGCGCCCGCCACCACCCCCGCGTACGCCCGCAGCGTCCCCGCCCGGCCGGGGCTGATCCGGCGCGGCCGGGCCAGCGCGACGACCGCCCCGAGCAGCGCCAGCGCCCCGGCCAGCGGGAAGGCCACCCGGTCCTCGTCGGGATACCAGGCGGGCACCGGGAAGACCTCCCGGCCGAACGTGATGGCCCGGTCCTGCGGGTCGACGCCGACCGCCCGGGAGCCGTCCATGATGGCCGAGGCGGTGCCGGCGCGCAGCGGGGCCAGCGGGGTGTCGAACGCGGTGTGCCCGATCCGCAGCGCGTTGACCAGCACGGCGGCCGGATCGTGCCGTTCCATCGGGATGGACTCGCGGAGTCGGGGCGGCCCCAACGGGTGGCCGAACTCGGCGGTCTCCCGGGCCAGGAACGGCCCCACCACGGTCGCCGCGACCAGCAGCACCAGCAGCGAACCGCCCACCGTCCGGGCGACCTGCCGGGCCCCGGTCGGCCCCGGCCGGTCCGTCGGTCCGGTCGTCGGGTCCGAGCTGAACCCGCCCGACGCCCGGCCGGCCCGGTCGGGCGTGACCCCGGTGGGGTCGTCCGGAGCGGTCCCGGCGGGGCGGCGGGCCAGCCGGAGCTGGGCCAGGCCCCAGAGCAGCAGCAGTGGCCCGACGGCGATCAGCCCGCTGGTCTTGGTCAGCGCGGTCAGTCCGGTGGCCGCGCCGAGCGCCAGCGCGTCGGTGAGGCCGGCCCGGCGGCGCAGCCCGTCCAGCACCAGGGTGGCGGCGCAGGCGGCCCAGGCGGCGGCGACCAGGTCGGTCTGGGTGCTGGTCGCCTGTAGGGCCACCATCGGCGTGGTGGCGAGCAGGAACGCGGTGACGAGCTGGGCCCGCCGGCCCCCGCCGAGCTGGGCGGTGATCCGGGTGGCCGCGAGCAGGCAACCGATCTCGGCGGCCCACTGCACCAGGTTGTGCAGGGCGTCCCCGCCGGTGAACAGGCGCAGGTGCAGCAGCAGGTATTCGGCCCCGGGCGGGATGGTCACCTGCCGGTGGATGGCGGTGGGCCAGAACTCCAGGCTGCCCTGGGCCACCCAGTGCTCCACCTTCGGCAGGTGGTAGGTCTGCGAGTCGAAGTTGTTCGGCTCGGCCAGCAGCGCCACCACCAGCTCGATCAGCACCACCGCGAGCACCGTGCCGGCGAGCAGCCGTTCGCCCCGGGTCGCCGTACGCCGGAAGTGGGTCAGCCGGTCCGCCCAGCCGGTCAGCAGCGCCGCGACGCCGGCCCGGACGGTGGCCGCCGGGAGCGCCGGGGGCGTCGGAGCGTCGACCGGCGGCGGTCCGGACGCCGCGCCGAGGGTCGGGTCGTGGGGCGGCGGACCGCCCACGGGCGCGCCGACCCGCACCGCCCGCCGGCTGCCCGCG
>NZ_JBMDWU010000130.1:0-6418 GCF_048594385.1 Micromonospora sp.
GCAGCGACGTGACCGATCCGACGCCGGCCACCAGCATCCCGGGCCCGCCCTCACCGGCCGGCGACAGGCCCGGCGCACCGGCACCGGCGGCCGGTCCGGTGCCGGTGAGCCGGGCGCGGAGCAGGTCGACCAGCTCCCCGCTGCGGGCGTCGGCGTCGGCGGGTTCCCGCAGCCGCAGCCAGGCGGCGAACGGTTCGGTGGCGTACGCGGTCATGTCCTCACTCCGTCCAGCACCTGGGAGATGATCGTCACGGTGGCCGGCCAGCCGGGCAGGTCGGCCCGCCGGCCCCGGGCCGCGCGGCGCAGCCGGTCCCGCAGGTCGGCCGAGTGCAGCCAGCGGCGCAACGCCCCGGCCAGCGCCACCGGGTCGTCCGGCGGCACCAGCACCCCGGGCGCGGCACCGTCGCCGGCCCGGCCCAGCGCCTGCGGCACCCCGCCGACCGTGCTGCCCAGCACCGGGATCCCCCGGGCCAGGGCCTCGACCACCACCATCCCGTAGGTCTCGGCCCGCGACGGCAGGACCAGCAGATCCGCCCCCGCGTACGCCGCGTCCAGCGCCGGCCCGGTGACCGGTCCGTGCCAGCGCACCCGCCCGGCCAGCCCGTCCCGGTCCGCCCGCTGCCGCAGCCCGGCCACGAAGGCCGGGTCACGGTCCAGCGCGCCCACGCAGTCCAGCGTCCATGGCCTGTCGACCAGCCCGGTCAACGCGTCGACCAGCACGTCGTGCCCCTTGACCGGGGTGACCGCCGCGACGCACAGCAGCGCGGTGCCGGCGGCCGTGCCGGGGGCGACGTCGGCCGGGTCGACCCCCGGGGTGCCCACCGTCACCCGGGCCGGGTCGATCCGGTGCCGGGCCAGCAGCAGCTCCCGGGTCCAGCCGCTGGTGGTGACGAGCGCGTCGGCCAGCGGCAGGGCACGCGCCTCGGCGTCGTCGCCGAGCGGCATGTGCACCAGCACCACCTGGCGCAGCCGGCCGGCCTGCGCCGCCAGCAGCTCCGGCACGGTCGAGGCGACCAGCCCGTCGTAGAGCACCGGCACCCCGTCCGGCAGGGCCGCCAGCACCCCGGCCAGCCGCGCCCGCGCCGCCTCGTCGGGGTGCGGCCACTTTCCGGGTACGCCGTGCTCGTGCACCGTCCAGCCGGCCGCCCCGAGCCCGGCGCAGACCCGCCTGTCGTACGCGTTGCCGCCGCTGGGGGTGGCCGGGTCGTCGATGTCGCCGGGCAGGACGACGTGCACCGCCCGCACGGGCTACAACGACCGCTCGTAGCTGGCCCAGGCGATGTGTGACTCGTGCAGGGTGACCGTGATCCCGGCCAGTTCCCGGGCGCCCGCGCCCAACCCACCGGCGTGCACCCGGTCGGCGAGCCGGTCGGCGATGGTCCGGCACAGCACCTCGGTGGTGGTGTTCTGCCCGGCGAACGCCGGCTCGTCGTCGAGGTTGCGGTACGTCAGGTCGGCCAGCACCGCCTTCAGCTCGTCGGTCGCCCGGCCGATGTCCACCACGATGCCGTCGTCGTCCAGCTCGGCGCGGCGGAAGGTGGCGTCCACGACGAAGGTCGCCCCGTGCAGCTTCTGCGCCGGCCCGAACACCTCCCCCCGGAAGCTGTGGGCGATCATGATGTGGTCCCGTACGGTCACGCTGAACACGGTGTCTCCTCGTCGTAGCTGATCAGATGGCACAGCGCGGGCAGGTCCCCCGAGGCCAGCCGGGCGAGCACGGCGGGCAGCTCCGCGAAGCGGGACCGCCCGGTCAGCAGCGCGTCGAACACCGGGTCGGCGAGCAGCTCCAGGGCGAGCGTCAGCCGGTCGGCGAAGTCCCGCCGGGACGCCCGCGCCGGGGAGACCGTGCCGACCTGGCTGCTGCGGATCGTCAACCGGCCGGCGTGGAACGCCCCGCCCAGCGACAGCTCCACCGGCCGGTCGCCGTACCAGCTCAACTCGACCACGGTGCCCTCCGGGGCGAGCAGGTCCAGGCTGCGCTGCAACCCGGCGGCGGTGGCGCTGGCGTGCACCACCAGGTCCCGGCCCCCGGTCGCCGCCGCAGGCAGGGCGAAGTCGACCCCCAGCGCCGCGGCGACCGCCGCCCGCGCCGGATCGGCGTCGACCAGCTCCACCCGCACCCCGGGGAAGCGGGCCAGCAGGGCCGCCACGCTGCACCCCACCATCCCGCCGCCGACCACGCTGACCCGGTCACCGACCAGCGGCGCGGCGTCCCACAGCGCGTTGACCGCCGTCTCCACCGTGCCGGCGAGCACCGCGCGGGCCGCCGGCACGTCGTCCGGCACCGGGGTCACCGCCGAGGCCGGCACCACGTACGCGCTCTGGTGCGGGTGCAGGCAGAACACCGTCCGTCCGCGCAGCGCCGCCGGCCCGGCCTCGACCACCCCCACGCTGAGGTAGCCGTACTTGACCGGGGCGGGGAAGTCGCCCTCCTGGAACGGGGCGCGCATCGCCGTGTACTGGCCCGGTGGCACACTGCCGGTGAACACCAGCGTCTCGGTGCCGCGGCTCACCCCGGAGTAGAGGCTGCGGACCAGCACCTCGTCGGGGCCGGGCGTGGGCAGGGTCACCGGCCGCAGCTCACCGACGCCGGGGGAGCGGAGCCAGAAGGCCCGGGCATCGTGGATCACGCGGGTTTTCTCCTCTTCTGCCGGCGGAACCGAACGAAACGGCCGCGTCCTGCGTACCCACTGCCGAGGTCGTCGATCATAAACACGGAGGCAGGGTGTCCAGGGTTCGAACCGGTCCGGTGCTCGGCCTGACCGCACAGACCGTCCTGCTGGCCGGGCTGGCCGCGACCGTCGGGCTCGACGTCGCCGGCTGGCTGGCCGGTCTCGGGTACGGCGTGGTCACCTGCGTCGCGTTGCAGCGTGGCCTACGCCGTCGGGGCGTCGACCGGCTCGGGCCGGCCGACCGGGTGACGCTCGCCCGGGGGGTGCTGGTCGGCGGGGTGACCGCCCTGGTCGTCACCGGATTCTCCGGCCCGACCCCGCTTTCGGTGCTGGTGCCGATGACGGCGGTGGCGTTGGCCCTGGACGCGGTGGACGGCTGGGTGGCCCGACGCACCGGTACGGCCAGCGCGCTCGGCGCACGCTTCGACATGGAGGTCGACGCGTTCCTCATCCTGGTGCTCAGCGTCCAGGTGGCGCCGGTGGTGGGGCCGTGGGTGCTCGCCATCGGTGGCCTGCGGTACGCCTTCGTCGTCGCCGGCTGGCTGCTGCCCTGGATGCGGGGGACCCTGCCGCCGCGCTTCTGGCGCAAGGTGGTCGCCGCCACCCAGGGGGTGCTGCTGCTCGTCGTCGCCGCCGACGTGCTGGCCCGGCCGGTGACCGCCGTGCTGGCCGCGGTGTCGTTGGCGCTGCTTGTCGAGTCGTTCGGCCACGACGTCGGCTGGCTGTGGTGGCACCGGTCGACCCGGCCCACCCCGGCGGTCGCCCCGACGTCCGCCACGCCGGTCCCGGTCGCGCTGGTGCCGTCGGTCGTGGCGCTGCCGTCCGTACCATCGGTGCGGCCCCGGGTCGACGCCGTCACCGACCGGTCGTTCGTCGCCCACCAGCCGGTCTGAGCCGGCCCGCCGACCCGGCCGTGCGCCGGGGCCCTCCCCAGGAAGGACCATCCGGAGTGTCGTTGTTGTCACGCCTGCGTCGCCCGAGCACGGCAGCCGAGCCCACCGGGGACGCCGGGCCGTCCGGGGTCGACGCGTCCGCCGGAGTCGACGCGCCCGCCGGGCCCGCCGACGGGGTCGACGGGCCGGACGTCGCCGCCGGTCCGACACCGCCGGACGGGGCGGGCCGGGGACGGTGGCGTACGGTCGCCGGGCGGGTGACCACCGTGCTGGCCGGGCTGCTGGTCGTGGCGGTGCTGACCGCGCCGGGCCGGTTCGACCAGCTCACCCCGATGGCGTTCCTGCGGGTGCCGGTCGAGGCGCTGGTCGCCGCCGCCCTGCTGCTGGCGCTGCCCGGCCGGGCCCGGCGACCGGTCGCGGTGGCGGTCGGGGTGGCGCTGGGGCTGGTGGCCGTCGTCAAGGTGCTCGACCTGGGCATGTCGGCCAGCTTCGCCCGCCCGTTCGACCTGGTCCTCGACTGGGTGCTGCTGGACGACGGCTACGCCTTCGTCACCGACTCGGTGGGCACCGGCGGTGCGGTCGCCGCCGTCGTCGCCCTGGTCGCCCTGGTGGCGGCCCTGCTGGTGCTCACCACCCGGTCGGTGCTGCGGCTGACCCGGCTGACGACCGGGCACCGTCGCACCGCCGTACGGGTGGTGGCCGGCCTGACCGCCGTCTGGGTGGCCGCCGCGACGCTCGGGGTGCCGGTCGCCGACTCCGGCACCGCGATCCTGGTCGGGCAGCACGTCGGTCAGGCCGGTGCGGGCCTGCGGGACCGCCGGGAGTTCGCCGACCAGGTGGCCCGGGACGCCTACCGGGACACCCCGGGCGACCAGCTGCTCACCGCGCTGCGCGGCAAGGACGTGGTGCTGGCCTTCGTGGAGAGCTACGGCCGGGACGCCGTCGAGGACCCGGAGTTCGCCGGTGGGGTCGGGCCGGTGCTCGACGGGGGAACGAAACGGCTGGCCAAAGCCGGGTTCACCGCCCGTAGCGGATTCCTCACCTCGCCCACCTTCGGCGGGGGGAGCTGGCTGGCCCACGACACGCTGCTGTCCGGGCTGTGGATCGACAACCAGCAGCGGCACGACAGCCTGCTGGCCAGCGACCGGCTGACCCTCAACAAGGCGTTCCAGCGGGCCGGTTGGCAGACCGTCGGGGTGATGCCGGCGGCCACCTCACCCTGGCCGGAGGGGGCGTTCTTCGGCTACGACCGCTACCACGACGCGGCGGGGCTGGACTACCGGGGCCCGCAGTTCAGCTACGCCCCGATGCCCGACCAGTACACCCTGGCGACCTTCCAGCGCCGGGAGCGGACCCCCGGCCACGCCCCGATCATGGCGCAGATCCCGCTGATCTCCAGCCACTCCCCGTGGGGGGCGATCCCCCGGATGCTCGACTGGGAGCACGTCGGGGACGGCTCGATCTACCGCCGGCCGACGTCGGTGGCGTTCAACCCGAAGGACGTGGTGGGGCGCAGCACCACCGAGGTGCGCACCGGCTACCGGCGGGCCATCGAGTACTCGCTGAACAGCCTGATCTCCTACGTCGAGACGTACGGCGACGACGACACGGTGCTGGTCTTCCTCGGTGACCACCAGCCGTCCCCGCTGGTCACCGGCCCGAACGCGAGCCGGGACGTGCCGATCACCGTGCTCGCCCGGGATCCGGCGGTGCTGGCCCGGGTGTCCGGCTGGGGCTGGCAGGAGGGGCTGCGTCCCGGGCCGGACGCCCCGGTGTGGCCGATGGACACGTTCCGCGACCGGTTCCTCGCCGCGTTCGGCCCGCAGCCGCCCGCCCACGTCGCCGCGCCGCGCTGAGGTCCCGCGCTGACCGTCCGGTGACGCCGGACGGTCAGCGTTTCGCGGCCAACCGCACCGCGTTGCACACGTCGACCACGCCGGGCACCTGCCAGGCGACCTGGCCGGCGAGCTGCCGGGCGTCGACGTCGGGGGCGATCCCGCCGAGGATCGCCACCCGGTTCTGCACGGTGACGGTGATCCGCCGGGCCCGCAGGCCGACCCCGCCGACGATCCGGTACGCCACCTCGGCGGCCAGCCGGACGTCCTCCCCGGGCGGGCCGGGCGGGTCGGGCTCGGGACGGAACCAGCTGTCGTCGGGCAGCGGCCACGGCATCACCATGCCGTGCTCCTCTCCCGGGGCGGTGCGGTCGCGGGGGACCGGGACCAGTCCACCGCCGCCCGGCGGGTGTCGAAGACCGGGAACACCCGGTCCAGTCGCATGGTGTGCAGCACGGTGCGGACGAACCGGGACGGCCCGGCGAGGCTGAGTTGCCGGTCACGCTGCCGGGCGTCCTGCCGGGCCCGGACCAGCTCCCCGAGCGCGGTGGAGTCGATCAGGTGCACCCGGGCCAGGTCCACCACCACGTGCCGGTCGGCCCCGACGGCCTCCGCCAGCGCGCCGTGCAGGACGTCGCCGGTGGCGAGGTCCAGGTCACCGGCGGCGGTGACGACCGCGACCTCGTCGAGGTGCTCGACGCCCAGCACGCCGAGCGGGTCGGCGTGGCGCGGGGCGCGGGTGGGTGCCGGGGCCGGTTCGGGGGCCAGTTCGCAGCGGGGGCAGCGGTGCGGCCCGGTGGCGAACGGCGAACCGGTCCAGCCCTGCTCGGCGACGAACGTCCAGACCACCTCGGCGTCGGGCAGGACGCAGGCCGGGCCACTCGCCACCGCACCGCAGCTGTCACAGATCAGCGTCATCAGCGGTTCGTCCGGTACGACGGTCATCGGATCTCCTCCTCGAGGACGGCCGTGGCGGTCCGGTGGTGGGGGGGGCGGGGCCCGGGGGGGGGCCCGCCGC
>NZ_JBMDWU010000131.1:0-13072 GCF_048594385.1 Micromonospora sp.
TCAACGCCGACGACAGGTCGTTGACGCCCCGGTCGCGGCTGTTCGCGGTGGCGATGATCGAGAAACCGGGCTGGGCGAAGACGATGTTGTCGTCGTTCAGCTCGGGGATGGAGACGTACTTCTCCGACAGGATGGAGATCAGCGCGTCCTGCACGTCGCTGGTGGAGCGGGTCAGCTCCTCGAAGCGGCCCACCACGCCCTGCTCCATCGCCGTCATGATCGGCGACGGGATCATCGACTCCCGGGACTGCCCCTTGGCGATGACCATCGAGACGTTCCACGAGTACTTGATGTGGTCCTCGGTGGTGCCGGCGGTGCCCTGCACGACCAGCGTCGAGTTGCGGCAGATCGCGGCGGACAGCAGCTCGGCCAGCCAGCTCTTGCCGGTGCCGGGGTCGCCGATGAGCAGCAGGCCCCGGTCCGACGCCAGGGTCACGATGCTGCGTTCGACGAAACTGCGGTCACCGAACCACTTCTGCGGGATCTCCCGCTCCAGACCGTCGGCCCGTTCCGAGCCGAGGACGAACAGCCGCACCATGCGCGGGCTCAACCGCCACGAGAACGGCTTCGGGCCGGTGTCGACCGACTCCAGGTAGTCGAGTTCGTCGGCGTACTTGACCTCGGCGGGGGCACGCAACATCTCGGACATGAGGGGTGATTCTCCTAGGTGAGGAAGCTCTTGAGCTCGAAGACGAGTTTGCGGATGTGACCGGAGAGCACCGGGGTGCCCAGGTCCTTGAGGCGCTGCCGGAACCAGGGGTTGACGCTCTGCTGGCCGGAGCTGCTGACCGAGCCGACCGGGATGAACCGCACCCCGGAGCGGTGCACCGCCTCGATGCCGTCGAACAGCGGCTGGGAGCGGTCGAACTCGTAGAAGTCCGAGATCCACACCATGACCGTGTTGCGCGGCTCGACGATCTTGGGGCGGGCCATCGCCATCGCCACCGGCCCGTCGTTGCCGCCACCGAGTTTGGTGCGCAGCAGCACCTCGAACGGGTCGTGCACCCACGGGGTCAGGTCCAACGCCCGGGTGTCGTACGCGATGAGGTGTACGTCGACCTTGGGCAGCCCGGCGAAGATCGAGGCCAGGATGGTGCAGTTGACCATCGAGTCGACCATCGACCCGGACTGGTCCACCACCACGATCAGCCGCGACGGGGTGGTCTTGCGGGCGGTCTGCCGGTAATAGAGCCGGTCGACGTAGAGGCGTTCGTCCTCCGGGCTCCAGTTGGTGAGGTTCTGCCAGATGGTGCGGTCGAGGTCGAGGTTGCGGTAGACCCGCTTCGGCGGCACCGACCTGTCGATCGCGCCGACGGTGGTCTGCTCGACCTGGGTCCGCAGCACCTCGGCGACCTCGTCGACGTACCGCCGGATCAGCGACTTCGCGTTGGCCAGCGCCACCCCCGACAGGTTGGACTTGTCCCGCAGCAGCTGCTCGATCAGCGACATGCTGGGGGTGAGCTGGGCGGCCAGCTTCGGGTCGGCCAGCACCTCCCGCAGGTGCATCCGGCGGACCAGGTCGCCCTCCAGCCCGGCGAGGGTGGCGCCCAGTCCGGTGCCGCCCTGCCGACGCAGCTCCCCCGGCGGGCAGCCGAGCGCCTGCTCGAACCAACCCGCGTCGGCCTGCCACCGGGCCAACTGGCCGGCGCTGACCGGCCCGGACCCGGTACCGAAGACGTTGAGCAGCAGCTTCGACACCAGCGCGGCCCGGCGCACCTCGGCCTCGCCGGGCCGGTGGACCCCGCCGTCGGCGGGGGCACCCCCCCCCGGCGCGCCCGGGCCGTCGATGGTCGCCTCCGGCGTCGTGGCCGACGGGGCCCCGGCGTCGGGGGAGGCGTCGACGGGCCGGTCGTCGGTCGGGCCGGCAGGGTCGGGGGCGAGCAGGCCCCGCAGTTCGTCGGCGAGCGCGGGGAAACGCTGCACGACGGTGTCCACCGACACGGTCGGGTCCAGCAGGGCGGCGGGCAGGCCGAGGTCGTCGACGACGGCCACGCTCGCCGCCTCCAGCGTGGGCTGCTCGTCGGGGTCGAAGAGCCGCCCCAGCAGCCGCCAGTAGAGCACCTGCCGACGGTTGGCGGCAGCGAGGTCGGCCGGGGTCACCACATCGCCCGGGGTCGGCACGTCACCCGGGAGCACGGCACCGGTCGTGGGGGTCGGGTCGCTCATCGGCGCAGCAACCGTCCCGCGCGTTCGCGCAGCACGGCCACGGCGTCGCCCGCCCTGGCCTCGGATTTCGCCACCTTCGGGTCGGTCACCCCGTCGGCCCAGTCGCCGTTGTGCGCCTCCACCGGCCGGCGCTTGACGGTGGCCTGCACCGCCAGCGGCTGCACCAGCCACCGGCCGCCGTCGAAGCGGGCCAGGCCCAGGCAGGACGACGAGGCGGCGACCAGCGCCGGGGTGAGTGGCCCAGCGGCCGGCAGCCGGTCCAGCGCGACCGCGAGGCGCTGCCCGCCGAGGTCGACGGTCGACCCGCCGTCGTGCACGGTGTAGCCCTCCAACAGCACCGGCTCGGCGATGGCCACCGGATGCCGGTCCAACGGCGGGATCGCCGCCGCCGTCGCCGTGCCCAGCAGCACCCGGGCGGTGGCGAACGGGTCGGCGGGCTCGCCGGCCTGCGCCTGCCCATCGACCCAGTGCAGGTCGCCACCCTGCGCGGGCAGATCGGTGACGGTCAGCGCCCGCCGCTGCGCGATCGCGGTGAGCAGCACCGGGTACGCCGACAGCAGCCGCCACACCGCCGGGCCGCCGATCGTGGCGACCTTGGCCGCGCCCACCGTCACCCGGACCAGCCGGGGCATGCCTGCGTCGGCCGGTTCGAGGATCGCGTGCAGCTGCACCTGGACGACGGTCTCGTGCTCGTGGACGTCGACCCCGAGCGGCAGCAGGCGACCGCTCACCGTGGTGGTGCCGGCCGTCGGGTCGGTGGCCGGCCCGTCCTGGGCCAGCAGCACGCCCCGGGCCCACAGGTCCGCCCAGCGGCGTACCGGCGGCTGCGCCATGGTGGCCACCGGCAACCCGGCCCGCAACTCGGCGGCGAGCCCGTCGAGCAGCACCGCCAGCCGGCGCGCCCCCGGCTCGGCCAACGCCGCCTCGACCGGCGTGCCGACGGCGGAGAGCAGCTCGTGGTCGATGCCGCGCCAGCCGGCGAGGGCCGCCTCGTGCAGCCAGGACCGGGCGGCGGCGCGGGCGGGGGAGGGGGCACCCGCTTCGCCGGTCGGCGTCCACGGGGTCCGGTGCCGCCCGAGGGCGGTGTCGAGCTGGTCGAGCAGGGCGTCGTGGGTCGCGCCCAGCAGCGCCGTGCGGGCTCCGGCCAGGGCGGCCAGGTGTTCCTGCCCGACGGATCCGGCGGTCACCTTGCCCACCGCCTCGGCCACCCGCTCACCCAGCGGCGTGCCCGCGACCGCGGCGGCCAGTGCGGTCAGCGCGGCGGCGTCCGCCTCGCCGACCCGGGCGAAGCCCCGCAGCAGGGCCTCGTCGAACCCGGCGACCACGTCGTCGGCGTCGGCCAGCCCGGTGGGTGCATCGCCGTGCAGCTGCGCCAGCTGTGTGCCGAGCATCAGCGACCTGCCCCGGTCGACGGGAACCAGTGCAGCTCGGGCAGCACGGCGGTGCTGGCCGGCAGCTCCAGGTAGGCCAGGTGGCGTAGGAACCGGCTGAACACCACGGCGGCCGAGGTCGGCTCGTGCCGGGCGTCCAGCCGGGACAGCAGCTCGACCCCGGTCTGTGTGCCGTCACCGGCGTCGACCCGCAGGTAGCGGGCGACCCGGTCGACGCCGTACTGGAGGACGGCCTCGTCGGCCAGGGCCTCCAGGTGCTTGCAGGGCGCGCCGCGCAGCCCGCCGCAGGGCCGGTTGTTGTTGGTGCTGCAATGGTAGGCGTGGTCACCGGCGGTCACCGACGAGACGTAGACCCGCTCGATGTCGGAACCGCTGGACACCACACCCTGTAACCGCCCGTCAGCCAGCTCGACGAAGGGCACCTTGGCCAGCTTGCGGGGCCGGGCCGGTGGCACCACCGCCACCACGCTCCGCCGCCGCGCTGCGGCCTCGTCAGCGTCCGTCACCGCATGTCCTCCCACCCGCCGGAACACCGGCGTCGACCATGGTTGATGGCGCGCGCCGGCCGGGCCGGCGTCGCCGTGACCACAAGATCATGGCCCACGGGTACGACACTTCCACGGCCTCCCGTCGCCCCGTCCCGAGGTCCGGTCCGACCGGCCGTTCCGTCACTCTGCGGGGTTCCGACGCCACCATCGGCAGGCCGCTGCCCCGCCCCGGCTCCTTGACACCGCACGCATCCCGACGGATTGTTATATCGAGCCTTGTCACTTTCTGTGGCTCGCGCCGGATTACGGACCGCAGCCGTACCGAAGGAGACCGTCATGCGCGCCGCCGTTCACCGATCAGCCGTGGGTCTCGCCGTCGCCCTGGGTGTCGTGCTCACCGCGATCCTGCCGACGTCGTCCGCGACCGCCGGCGAGCCCGTCCAGAGCCCGGACACGGGGCTGGTCTTCTACTCCAGCTACCCGACCGAGGTGGTCGGTCGGCAGGCCACGCCCGACGGCGTCTGCCGTCCCGTCCCGACCGACGCGACCTGGCTGCTCGCCTGGAGCGGAGGCTTCCACTCCGTGGCCGGCTACCGGACGACCGACTGCACCGGCCCGGCCGCCGAACTCAACAACCTGCACAGCTGGCCGCCGGGCTACCACCTGAGCTACCGCGCCGGCTGACCGCCGCCGTCGGCGGCAGCCCCGCGACGATCCCCGACGGGCCGGGTGTCGGCGACGACCGGCTGGCGCAGGATGGTGCGCCTCCGGTCGGGGGCGACCCTGCGGAAGTCGCTCAGGTAGATCTCGTGGTGGGTGCCGGTCAGGCGGAGCCGGTGGGCGGGGACGAACTCGTGGTGCAGACGGGCGAGCACGGCGGCCTCGTCGTCGAAGGAGCCGACGTGCAGGGTCTGCACGCACCGCCCCTCGGCCAGCCGCTCCAGGCGGACGTCGTCCAGCCGTCCGGGTGGTCGCTTCGCCCCGACCTGCGCGACGGCGGCGGTGACCAGGTCCGGCCCGATCCAGTCGGGGACCATGAGCATCAGCGTCCAGCGCCACCGCGACTTGTCCCGCACCGTGGTGAAGGACGCCATGTCCTCGGCCCACCACAGGCCCTCCAGCGGAGGGACGACGTAGTCCCGCCCGAGTTCCCGCCTGCTGGCGAACTTCACCCGGTACGCCACGGGATAGAGCGTCTCGACCGCTGCGGTGAAGGCCGGTGCGGTGTTGGGGTCGCCCCGGCCGTCGATCATCAGGTACTGCATGTCGGGCACGTCGACCAGCCGGAACCGGCCCCGCTGCGCCCGGTAGGTGTCCAGGGTCCGGCGGAAGTCGACCTTCCCGTCGGCGGGGCCCGTCACCGGCATCGGTCGACGCCGCCCGGGATGTGGCCCGTCGACCCGTCGCCGGAGCGGACCGGACATCTCGTCATGCTCCCGACCCTCCTTCCGGCGGTCCTTCGGGCACCACGTGCCCGTGCAGGTGCGACCGACACTATGTCAGGAGGATTCCCGGGCAGTCGACGACCGGCGTGTCTGGGATGCTGTCCCGCATGCCCGCCTTTCCGCCGACCTTCGCCGAAGCCGTCGTCGCCCAGCCGCTCGCTGCACAGTTCGAGGCGTTCCTCGACGAGCACCGTGCCGCGCTCGACGGCTGTCTGGAGGGGCTGACCGAGGAACAGGTCCGCCGCCCGCTGGTGGCTTCCCGGACCACGCTGCTGGGTCTGGTGAAGCACGCCACCTTCGTGGAGAGGGTCTGGTTCGACGAGGCCGTCACCGGCCGGTCGCGCGCCGAGCTGGGCATCCCCGCCGCGTCGGAGGAGTCGTTCGTGCTCGACGACGGCGACACGGTCGCCAGCGTGCGGCACGCGTACCGGGCGGCCTGCGCGGCGTCCCGCCGGGCGACCGCGACGCTGGGCCTGGACGACGTCCTGTCCGGGCACCGGATGGGACCGGTCCCGCTGCGGTGGGTGTATCTGCACGTGCTCCGCGAACTCGCCCAGCACTGCGGGCACGCCGACATCCTCCGCGAGCAGATCGTCGACGGTTGACGGTCCACGGCCCCGGTCCGGGACGGGTGCGTGCGGAGGGTCAGCGGCCCCGGTTGCGGGGGTGCCGTTTGGCGGTCCGTTCGTTGCCGTGCCGGTAGTTGCCGGTGAGGCGGGCCATCAGCTCCTGCGGGTCGTCGCTGTCCACGTCGGTCAGGAACCGGGCCGCGGCGACGCCCCGCAGCACGGTGGCGAGGCGGCCGTGGTGCAGCAGTTCCACGTCACCGTTCTTGCGTAGGCGGTAGGTGAACCCCTCGGGTGTGCCGGACATCGCCACATCGTCCCCACCGGCGGGCCGGCCCGCGACCCGATTACGCCACGCCGCTCCGACGTCCGTCGGCGGCGGGCGTACGCGAGCCGCGTTGCCGCCCTCGACTACGGTCGAACGGTGACTACCGGTGACTTCACGGGTACCCGCGCGCCGGGTGGGGTGCCGCACTGGCACACGGTGCGGCGATCACGCCTGTTCACCGTGCTTCCTGCGGTCGTGCTCGGGCTGCTGGGTGTGAACTTCGTCTGGGAAGCCGTCCGTCGCAACGTCGATGTCGCGGCGACCACCGAATGGCCGTTGCGGTTCTCACTGGTCGACCTGCAGACGACTGTCGCCATCGGGGCTGCCCACGCCGGCCTGATGTTGACCCGGGCGCAGTTCGCCCGCGCCAACCAGCCCCGCTTCGGTTATTCGTGGACACCGCACGCCACCGACGCCGATCGCTGGGAGTTGCACCTGTCGAACACCGGCCCGGGGTTCGCGGGTGTCACCAGGGTCGACTACCGGTTCGGTGACGGACCCTGGCTGCCGTACCAGACCTTCCAGGAGGAGCTGGCCGCGCGGGGCGTGCGACCGGTCGACGCGGAGTTCTTCTGGTTGGGTCGGGCGCCCCTTCCGCCGCAGCCCAAGCTCACGGAGGGATACCGGCTCGGCTCGTTCACCGTCGACGGGTTCGTGCAGTGCGATCCGTTCGAGATCAGGATCCAGGCTGACGACCAGCTCGGCGACCGGCACCAACTCGTCATCAATTCCACCGCCCGCCTGCCGGTGCCCGCCTGGTCTCGGGTCGTCCGCACCCGGGCCGACACGCCGTCGCACTGAGCACCGGTGGTGGCCGAAGGCGGGAGTTGGCCCGCCGTCGGGGCGAACGGGTCTGCGGGGGTCCGGTAGGCTTTTGTCGCCTTCAGGACAGTTCGGTGCCTTGGTAGGCATTGAAACCGGTGCTTGTATTGACCGCAGGTCGAGTTTCCGGCGAAAGGCCCAGCGCTCGTCCGCTGTCCCGTACCGCTGAGGTCGTGCGCCGAGCTGCGGAGTGAGTGCCATGGCGTGGAGTTGGAACAGGAAGAACCTGACGGTTGCGATCTGCGGGGTGCTGGCGACCGTCGTCTTCGGTGTGGTGGCGTGTCTCCAGTCCGGGCAGGGCGGAGGGCACGGCGACAGCCAGTCCCAGACCGGTGGCACCGGCAACAAGCAGGCGCAGAACGGTGGCCAGGCCGCCGACGTCATCAACAACGCCAACATCTTCCAGAACGGCGCCAGGGAACTCACCCGCGAGGAGGCGCTCGAGCGCGCCGAGAGGTACGCGGACGTGCCGCCCCCGCCAGGTGATCTGGCACCGTACCTGGTTGTCGCCCCCGGACACCTGTTCGTCCGCACGTCGCCGGAGGCGGGGGGCAGGCGGGCCGGTGCGGCCTGGGACAAGACGCTGGTCTATGCCGGCTGTTCGATGACCACGAGCTTCGATCCGGTCCTGGACGACGAGGTCGCGGGCGTCTGGATCAAGATCCGTTGGCCACGACTCGATCCCGGGGACGACATGCGCTCGTCCCAGTCGTCCGACCCGTTGCAGGGCTGGGCGTACGCGGGACGACTGGTGCCCGCCGGCCACAGCGGCAGGATCCGTACGTGCTGATCCGGCCGGCACACCCGCCCGGGTGGCCCCACGGGTGGTGGGCCGGGCGGCTCACGCCGGTACGGGGTGGTCCGCCTCGAACCGCTCCCGGGTGAGGAACGCCAACTGCGCGCGCTTGTCGGGCATGTCGATCTCGTCGGCGAAGGTGAACCCCTCGCGTTCGAGCCGGCGCAGCGCGAACCGGTTGCGCACGTCGGGCTCGACCACGATCCGCAGCCGGGTGGGGTCGCGGAACAGGAACCGGGCCAGCGCGGGGCCGATCGCGTCGGTGAGTCCGCGCGGGGGCCGCCGGCCTGGGGCGAGCAGCAGGTGCATCCCGATGTCGCCGGGGCGTACCCGGTAGCGTTCCCCGACCGGGTCGGCCTCCGGCTGGTAGCTCTGGAACAGGCCCACCGGCGCGCCGTCCAACCCGATCAGGTATGCGTGGTGGGTGCTCAGGCCGTCGACGAACGTGTAGACCTCGCGTACCTCCTCGACGGTGTACGACCCCATCCCCCAGAACGTCGCGCGGGGCTCGGTCACCCAGCCGTGCAGCAGCGTGGCGTGGGCGTCCGGGTCGACCACGGTGAGGGTCAGCTCACCGAAGCCGGGGATCTGCTCCTGGTAGGTCACGGGGTCCTCGTCTCGGGGTACGGGGGTCAGGGTGCGCCAGTCGGTGCCGACGGGGATCAGCCCACCGGTGGCCCACAGTGGTAACTGGTCGGCGAAGTGCGGGTCGTCGGGGCGGCCGGACACGCCGAAGGGGACGATCCAGCGGCTCGCCGCCCGGTCGGTGAGGTCCCACACGTAGCGGGCGACCGGCCCGCGCCAGCACGCGTCGGAGACGCCGGGAACACTGGAGGTGGCCAGCACGCAGTCGGTGTCACCGCCGAGCGCGGTGGCCGCCCGCATCGCGGCGACCCGTTCGGTGACCGCGTCGGACACCCCGAGGTGCAGCGGGTGCAGCAGGTGTCGCCGCCCCCAGGGGCCGGGTGGGTCGCCGGCGGCGACGTCCTCCAGGGCGGCGGCGGCGAGGGGTTCGACCGCGCCGCCGAGGCGGGGCAGCCCGGCGACCACCCCCTCCACGGCGTGTCCGATGCGGGCCAGCGGGTCGGTCCACGGGGCGAAGAGGGGGTCGTAGCCGCCGGGGGAGTGCAACGGTCCCAACACGGGGTGCGCGGCCAGCCGGTGGACCAGCGCGGCCCGCCAGGCGGCGAACGTCCCGGCGTCGACGCTGTCGGCGGCCATCCGGCCGTCCCATCCGGTCAACCGGTCCCGCAGCCGTCGGGCGGGCGCGCTCAGCGGTGTCGGGTCGAGCCGGGCGAGCAGGTCCCGCAGGACCGTCGACCCGCGTCGGGTGTCCATGTGGACGTCGGGGGCGGCGACGCCGTCGGCGAGCAGGTCACGGATGCGGCGGGCCCGGTGCGGCGGGGCGAAGTCGACGCCGAGGGTGGCGGTGTCGTCGCGGCGGTCGTTGGCGCAGACCACCGGCGCGCCGACCTCGACGGGCTTGGTCGTGGCGTAGTCGCCGCGCCACCGGTAGCGGGGCTCCCAGCCGGGCACCGGTTCGCGCCGGCACCTGTCGTCGCGCTCGGGCACCAGGCCGGCGACGAGTTGGAGCACCGTGCCGTGCCGGTCGGCGACGAGCACGCTGTTGACCGGTTCGACCCAGCCACGCAGCGCGTCGGCGACGTCGTCGGCGGTGCGGGCCCGCAGCAGCGGCAGCAGCGCCTCGAAGCCGAGGTTCCCGGTGACCCGGGTCGGGGTGCGCAGGCTGAGCGCCTCGCCGGTGTGCCGGTCGTGGTCGATCACCGGCCCGCGCGGGGTCTCGATCACCTCGACGGTCTCGGTCGCGCCGCCGCGTACCTCGATCCGTTCGACGTGCCGGTGGGCCGGCACCCAGCCGTCGGCGTCGCGGACCAGCACCCGGTCGCCGTCGCGGCGTAGCTGTTCGCGGTAGAGGTCCTGGTAGTCGGCCATCGCGTTGGTGACCGCCCAGGCGACGTCACCGGCGTGCCCGAAGTGCGGCAGCCCCGGCACGCCGGGGAAGGCCAGCCCGACGACGTCGAACTCGGGGCAGGCGAGCCGGATCTGCTGGTAGATGCCGGGCAGTTCGAGCAGCCGGTGCGGGTCGCCGGCGATGACCGGCCCGCGCCCGGTCAGCGGGTCGGCGGGTAGCGCCCAGGCGTTGCTGCCGGAGCCGCCGGGCCCCTCGACGGCGAACAGCTCGCGGGCGTGCGGGCCGAGGGTGGCGGCGACGTGGGCGTGCCACAGCTTCTGCGGGAAGGTGCCGAACAGGATGTGCTGGACCAGGAACACGCCCAGCGGCGACCAGGGTCGCCACCGGCCGGGCGTGCTGCCGGTGGCGGCGAACTCCGGGGCCGCCGCCGCGCCGGCCGGCAACGCGTCGTTGACCCCGTCGGCGTACGCGGTGACCCAGCGCCGGGTGGCCGGGGTGAGCTGCTCGAAGCAGCGCCGGGCGGTGTCGTCGAGGCGGGAGCGCCGGGCGAACCGGTCCCAGTCGCGTTCGGTCGGCCCGACGTGGGCGGCGAGCCGGCCCTCGGCCCGCCACCGTTCGACCTCGAGCTGCCAGGCCCGGTCGGTGGCGGCCACCCGGCCCTGCCATCGGGCCAGCTCGTCGACGGTGTCGGCCCACAGGTGCGGTACGCCCCACCGGTCGCGGTGCACGCCGGTGGCCGGACGACCGCCCGGTTCCGTGCCGGTCCCACTCTCCACAGGACTCCCCAGGTAAGTTACCCTCGCCTAACTTAGGCGGACCTTACCTGGAGGGCGTGTGAAACGGAACTGGGAGGCCCTGGTGCTCAAGGCCATGGGCGGTCGGGACTTCCGGCTGACCGTGCGCGGCACCGAGCCGGTCGGCGACCACTACCGGCGTCTGCTGATGGACGACGGCGGCCTGCTGGCGGCGGCCAAGGTGCACCCCACCATGTGGATCCGGCTCTGGTTCGACGACGCGGGTCGCTCGCACCAGCGGGCGTACACCCTGGTCGACCCGGACCCGGCGACCGGCCGGTTCAGCCTCGAATTCGCCCTGCACGACGGCTGCGCGGCCCGCTGGGCGGCCGGCGCGCAGGTCGGTGACACCATCGTGGCCACCCTCCAGGGCAGCGCCTTCGCCCTGCCCGACCCGGCTCCCGCGCACCTCTACCTGGTCGGTGACGCCGCCTCGCTGCCGGCGGTGAACAGCCTGCTCGACGCCGCCGCCGGCATCCCCGCCACGGTCTGGCTGGAGTATGCCCACCCGGGGGAGCAGGCGCTCACCCCGCGCGCCGGGGACCAGCACCGGGTCACCTGGGTGCCGCGCGGGCAGGACGGGCAGCAGCTCGTCGACACCGTCCGGGCGGAGCTGCCGGCCGCGCCGGACGCCCACTACTGGCTGGCCTGCGAGGCGGGCAGCACCCGCGCGCTCACCAGGCACGTGCGCCGCACCCTCGGCGTGGGCAAGCAGCAGCTCACCGCGTTGGGTTACTGGAGCGCGCGGTGACCGGACGCCTCGGCACGCTCACCACGCTCTACGTCACGCAGTATCTCGGCATCGGGTTCATCACCGTCGGGTTGACCGCCATCCTGCGCGACGGCGGCACCTCACTGGACACCCTGGCCCTGCTCCAGTTCGTCGGCCTGGTCTGGCCGCTGAAGTTCCTCTGGGCTCCGCTGCTCGACAGGTACGGCTCCCGCCGGCACGGGCACTACCGGTCCTGGCTGCTGCCGTTGCAGGCGGGTCTGGTGCTGAGCCTGCTGGCGCTGCTGCCGTTCGCCGACCCGACCCGGCAGCTCGGCCCGGTGGTGGCGATCTGCGCCGCCTACGTCTTCCTCTCCGCCACCCAGGACATCGCGGTCGACGCGGTCGCCGTCCGGGTGCTGTCCGAGGGGACGCGGGGCGCCGGCAACGGCATCCAGGTCGCCGCGAGCTACCTGGGCAACCTGCTCGGTGGCGGCGCGTGCGTGCTGGTCTACGACCGGTTCGGCTGGCTGCCGGCGATCGGTCTGCTGGCCGCGTTGACCGCCGTCGGCCTGGTGGTGGTGTGGCGGCTGCGGGAACCGGACCGGGTCGCCCGGGTGGCCGGCGCCGGGCAGGCGTACCGGGCGTTGCTGTCGGTGTTCGGGCAGCCCGGCTGCCGCTGGTGGACCTTCGGCGTGGTGCCGCTGGTCTACACCGGAGCCGGTGCGGCCTACGCCCTGGTCACCCCGGCGCTGGTCGACGCGGGCTGGTCGCTGGCCCGCATCGGCGTGGTCACCGGCGTGGTGATCAGCGCCCCGGCGATCGTCGCCGGCCTGCTCGCCGGGGTCGGGGTGGACCGGTTCGGCCGGGCGCGGCTGCTCGTCGTCGGGGGCGCGGCCCTCGCGGTCTCCACCGTCATGCTGCTGCCGTTGCTGAACGGGCGTGCGCCGCTTGCGGCGACGGTGGCCGCGCTGTGCTGCTTCATGGCCGCTTACACCGTGGCCAACGTCGTGCTCTACGTGGTCAACATGGACTACTCGCGGCCGGGCACCGGGGGCACCGACTTCACGGTGCTGTCGTCGTTCGGGCTGATCTGCTCGTTCCTGGCGGCCTCGGTCGGGTTGGCCGCCGCCGACCGGGTCGGCTATCCCGCCGTCGCGCTCGCCTCGGTGGTGCTGGTCGTCGTCGGCGTCCTGGTCGGACTGGGGCACCAGCGCCGGTTCCGGGCCGGCGCGACCCGCCCGGCCGAGCCGGCGGTTGCGCACGCCACCCCGGTGGGCTGAGCCGGTGGGCGGGGCGGGGTGTCGGGATTGACAAGAAGTTAGGTTAGGGTAGCCTAACTCTGCGAGATCAACTGGGCCGCCGGGACGACCTGACCCGCCCACCGTCCCGCCCGCGCCCCCGTCACCGACCGTCGAGGACTGCCCATGAGCCTGCCCGGATCCACCGTCGAGGCCCCCGTGACCGGGACGCGTCCCACCCCACCCCGCGCCCACCTGGTCACCGCCGGCACCGTCGAGGACTACCGCCGGGCCGTCACCGAGGGCATCGACCGGGTCGCGGCCCGGGTGGCCGGCGTCGACCGGCCCGGCACCGGCATCACCCCCGACGAGCTGGCCCCCCGGGTCGCCGGC